>CAZEYG010000033.1:0-10395 GCA_964516575.1 uncultured Defluviitaleaceae bacterium | reverse complement strand
TAAATACCCGCCGTTAGCTGTCTGTTTTGCTTTTTGTGTGGTTGGTTTTTTGCTTGTAAACATAAGTTTAACCCCAATCAGTCCGGCTTACGAGAAGTTGGCCGACTCCGGTGAACCCGTTGTCCTTTCCGGTTACGTTAGTGACATATCATATACTGATTCCGGCCTGCAAAAAGTGTTGTTTAACGTAACCTCCGTCCGAGGAGATAATAAAACCTACAACCGCCCCATGAAGGTTTTGGCCTATCTTACCGACTTTCGTACCTTAAAACACGGCCAAGGCGCCGAGCTTACCGGCAGCCTCCAAAAGTTAAGCGGCCTGCGAAACTTCGGCGGCTTTAACGAGTTTAACTACCTTAGAGCACGAAAGGTTCAATACAAGGTCTTTGCCGAGGTTACATCCCGTGCTAAAGACCACGCTACATTAAAAACCTCCTTAAACGCCTTCCGTGATAAGATTGCCGCCGTTTACGACGTAACTCTGCCCGAAAGCAAAGCCGCCGTTATGAAAGCTATGGCGCTAGGTGATAAATCCTATCTTTTGGACAATACAAAAGAGCTCTACCGCAAAGGCGGCGTTTATCATATTTTAACAACCTCCGGCCTACATATTTCGATTTTAGCATATTTCATATACCTGATACTTTCCGGCGTTCTAAGCAAACGAACCTCCAGCGCCGTGGCTTTGTGTTTTGTTATTATCTATACAATCTTTACAGGCTGCGGAATATCCACTGTCCGTGCGGCCATGGTATACGGCATATACGCCATAGGAAAAATCATTAACCGTAACAGCGACCTACTTACGTCCACGGCATTAGCCGCAATAGTCCTTTTACTTTACGAGCCACTGTTTTTATGGGACACCGGTTTCCTGCTTTCCTTTACCTCCGTGTTTGGCATAGCTCTCTCTACGGACGCCGTCCAAAACGCCGCCAGCCTTCTGAAAGTAAAGGGCGATTTCCTTAAAAAAGTACCCGGCTTAAAATTCTTTGACTACGTTAAATATATAAAATCCGGCCTACCGGCCTCAATCGCCGCAACCCTCTTTAATACGCCGGTTTTAGCTAATACGTCCTATTATGTTATGAGTTACGGCCTTTTGGGTAATCTTTTAATAGTGCCCTCTGTTGCGATAGTGTTAATTCTTGGTGTAATAGTCGGTATAATCGGCCTTTTTAACATAACCCTTGCGATTATGCTGTCTATGCCGCTGTATGTCTGCTTGTCATTCTACGACCTAGTCTGCCGTGGAATAGAGTTACTTCCCTATTCGGCTGTCCTTGTAGGTTACACCCCTGTTTACATATGGGCAGTATGGTATTTTGCCCTAGGTGTCTTTATAGTAACCTTTGGTAACGAGGGTAAAAGACTAAACCTAACATTAGGTAAAGTTCTAAAGGTTTGCCTTGGAGTGGCTTTAGTCGGCTTTATAGGTTTATCAGCCTACTATATAACCTCCCCTAAGTTAACCGAGGTTACAATGCTGGATGTTGGCCAAGGCGATAGCTTTGTCGTAAAAAGCAGCGGCGGCAGCTTTCTGATAGACGGCGGCGGAAACTATTACGCCGCCGCCTCAAACAGCACAGGCCAAAACGTCATCCTGCCCTACTTATCCTACAGCGCTATAGATACGCTGGACGGCGTATTTTTAAGCCACACCGACATCGACCATTCCAGAGGTATACTCGACATAATGGGCGAAGTAACAATAAAAGGCCTCTACATGCCTTCTCCGTATTATGACGGCCGCCCTCTTACAAAAGAAGCAAAGGAGCTTTTGACCAAAGCCGAAAAGTACAAAATCCCGGTTACTTATTTAAAAAGCGGCGACCGTGCGGTTTACAAAGACATATACTTTGACTGCATATACCCAACCACCCAACAAATTAGTAAAGGCACTAACGAAAATTCCGTCGTTATGAAGCTGGTACACGGCGAAGCCTCCCTTTTGTTTACGGGTGACATAAGCAGAACCGAAGAAAAACTAATTTTAAACGCCGGCGCAGATATTAACGCCGATATTTTAAAGCTGGCTCATCACGGCTCCAAAAGCTCTACTTCCCCCGAGTTTTTATCAGCCGTGAGCCCCCAAATAGCAATCGTCAGCGCTGGCAGAAACAATAGCTACGGCCATCCCTCAAAGGAAGTAACCGACCGCCTAAACGATAGCGGTATACCCTACTACAACACGGCCGAAACCGGCGCAGTTAAGATTTTCCTATCCAAAGACAAAACCGGCTCAGAAATTATCGGCATAAAACCAATAAGCGGAAAATAAAGAACAGGTGAATTATGAAAACAATAAAAGACCACATAAAATCAAACAACATAAAAAAAGTATATGTCCTTTTTGGCAGCGAGCCTTATCTCATCCGCTACTGCAAAGACCTTCTCCAAAAGGCTCTTTTAGACAAATCCAGCGAAATGATGAACCTAACCGTTTTATCCGGCGCCGATGTAACAGCCCGCGCCTTTGAGGACGCCGTTACAACCTTGCCCTTTTTAGCTGAACGCCGGGTTGTTATCATAAAGGACTCCGGCCTTTTTGTGTCGGGTAAAAAAGCCGAAAGCGACAAGCTGGCGGCGCTTCTGCCCCAAATCCCCGAAACATCCGTCGCCATATTTTCCGAAGTAAAGGCAGATAAGCGAACCGCTCTTTATAAAATCGCCGCAAAGGAAGGTTACGCCTGTGAGCTTAACACACCATCAGAAAACGAGCTTATAACCTGGCTGAAAAATCTTTCGGCCTCAAAAGGCCTGAATATTTCCGGGGAAACAGCGGCGTACCTCTTGCGAACTACCGGCTCCTCAATGGACTTATTATCCGGCGAGATTAACAAACTGGAAAGTTATTTATCCGGCCAAGGTATAATAACGCCCGGCCTAATAGACCAACTTTGCGCCAAATCCCTCCAAACAAAAATATTCGACCTAACAGCCGCCGTAGGTAACAAAAACTCAAAAACCGCTCTGGATATTTTCAGCAACCTGCTGCTTATGAAGGAGTCCCCCGTTATGGTAATAAGTATGCTGGCTAGGCAATTCCGCCTTATTTACCAATGCAAAACCCTGTATCATTCAGGCTTAGACAACAGCCAAATATCAAAAGCAACGGGCCAAATGACCTTTGCCGTTAAGGAATGTTTAAGGCAGGGCTCTAATTTCACCGAACAAGAGCTTAAATCGGCTCTTAGCGATTGCCTTGAAGCAGATACAAAAATAAAAACAGGCCAAATGAACGACAGGTTAGCTGTTGAAATGCTCATAATTAAATATTGTTTATAAATTGCATAAATTTTATCTAACATTATGTCCATTTTCAACGTTTTTCTAGTCATTTTGACTTTCATTTTGCCTACTGCTTGACATGCTTTTCAAAAAGATATACAATTATTTTTATGTTTACCTTTTAATAATCCAAAAGGAGGTGCATATATTCTTATATGGGTCAGTTAATAATATTTATTGCGTCTATAGTAGCCGTATCTTTATGTGTCATAGTAGTCAGCTTTATAGCCGGCATTATTTATAGAAAAAAGGTTGCCGAATCAAAGCTTGGCTCTGCTGAAAAAGAAGCGGTTTTTATTATAGAAGAAGCGAAACGCCTTGCTGAAGCAGCAAAAAAAGAAATCCTGCTTGAAGCAAAGGAAGAAAGCATCAAAACAAAAAACGAAGCCGAAAAAGAAGCTAAGGAACGCCGAAGTGAAGTTCAAAGGCAAGAACGTCGCCTTTTGCAAAAGGAAGAATCTCTAGACAAAAAATCTGATTCAATCGAAAAAAAAGAAGAGCTTTTGCAGAACCGCCTGGGCGCATTAGAAGCCCAAAAGAAAGAAGTCGAGGAAATAATCGAAAAACATACGCTTGAGCTGGAGCGTATATCCGGCCTGACTGTGGCTCAGGCAAGAGAATTTCTGCTTATGTCCGTAGAAAGCGATATAAAGGTAGAAACAGCACGGCTTATTAAGGATTATGAATCTAAAGCCAAGGCCGAATGTGAAAAAAAGGCAAAGGAAATTGTAGCAAACGCTATTCAAAGGTGTGCTGTAGACCATGTAGCGGAAACAACGGTATCGGTAGTAACATTGCCTAACGATGAAATGAAGGGCCGGATAATCGGGCGTGAAGGACGTAATATCCGTACGCTGGAGTCCCTTACCGGCATTGATTTTATTATAGATGATACGCCGGAGGCTGTAATCCTTTCAGGGTTCGACACTATGCGTCGGGAGATAGCAAGAATCGCCCTGGAGAAGCTAATTGTTGACGGCAGAGTTCACCCGGCCAGAATCGAAGAAATGGTTGAAAAGGCACGAAAAGAGGTTGAGGTCACTATCCGTGAGGAAGGTGAAGCAGCTACCTTTGAGGCCGACGTCCATGGTATCCATCCAGATTTAATCCGCCTTTTAGGCAAGATGAAATTTAGGACAAGTTACGGCCAAAACGTATTAAAACATTCTATTGAGGTATCCCATTTATGCGGCCTTATAGCCGCCGAGTTAGGCGTTGACGTTGCTCTTGCCAAACGTGCCGGTTTGTTGCACGATATAGGTAAGTCCGTAGACCACGATACCGAAGGTTCTCATATTACAATCGGCGTTTCCCTATGTCGAAAGTACCGTGAATCCGATATTGTAATTAACGCCGTTGAATCTCACCACGGTGACGTTGAACCAACAAACATTATTTCTGTCATAACCCAAACAGCAGACGCAATTTCTGCGTCACGCCCAGGCGCGCGGCGTGAAACACTGGAGTCCTACATAAAGCGGCTTCAGAAGCTGGAATCTATTGCCGACGGCTTCAAGGGCGTAGAAAAATCCTTTGCCATCCAAGCCGGCAGAGAGCTTAGAATCGTTATTATCCCGGAAGAGGTCAGCGAAAGCGACTTAACAATCCTCGCTAGAGATATTGCCAAACAAATAGAAAACGAGCTTGAATACCCCGGCCAAATCAAGGTTAACCTTATCCGTGAAACAAGAGCTATCGATTACGCTAAGTAATAAATCCCTTTTACCAATTAAAAAACCGCATTAGTGAAGTGCACCCCAAAAGTTAGACAGAAAAATCTAATTTTTGGAGGTGCACTTCATATCTGCGGTTTTTTTGTTATTTAATAATACTAATCTCCTTCTCGCCATAAGCCAGCGCCGCCCCAACGGCAGTAGCATATTCCGAATTTTCAGGCATAATAAAGTTTACATTTGAAACATTTTTCAGCGAGTTTATTACTTCTCTGCATTGAGGAATTATGCTCAAATTTCCGATTAAAACCACGTCACTAATGTTGGTGTTTTTAGCGGCAAAAATCGCATTCGTGCCAATACACTGGAACACGAGGTTTAAAATACCTAAAGCTATGTCCCCTCCTTCTGTCCTGTCGTTTATTTTCCCGAAATTAGAAGCGGTAGTATCCGGCGGAAGCCCCGGAAGCAGTTCCTTTGTAATATCCCCAACCATCAGGTCGACGTTTTTCAAATCCCCCTCTTCGGCTTTTGCAATAATCCCCTCGATTGTTCTAATGTTTAATAACCTATCCGCTAGGCCAAGTATTGTTCCGCCGCCTATTCCCGTGCCGCCGATATGCTCTATATGACCTTCATCTGCCTTAACAAGGGACGTTCCCGTTCCCATACTAACAATAATCGCTTTTTTCAGCCCGGTTATATAAAGCCCACCTAACCCGTTTGCCAAAAACTCGGCAACCCGCCCGGTATGTATTCCATAAATCGGACGGTCGATATAAGAAGCGCCAACCCCAGTAATCATAATCCGCTCTATGGCGCTAAGGCTGATTTTATTGTGGTCGATAAACTTTCCAAAAGCGCCGAACATGGAAGTCACCGGGTCGTTAGCCTTAACCCTTAAAGGCGTCACAATTTGAGCGTTCCTAAGCCCGATGATTTTAGTTGTACTTCCGCCGATGTCAATCCCAATTTCTATTCCCATTAAACTCAACACCTTTATTTTTAGATTAACCGCCGGTTTATATGGCAATACTTATATTATATACTTAAGCCCCCGACAGGAGATGAATCAAGTGCGTTACAAGCCACTTTTCAGCCATTACGAAAAAAGAACCGGCAAGTTTTTTGAAGGCTGGTATTTTAAGCATGTTTCGGCCAACGAAGCTTATGCCTTTATCCCCGGTATTTCGATTGACCAATCCGGCAACAAAACAGCCTTCATTCAAATAATAACAAAAGAACGCTCATATTACAAGGAGTACGATTACTCTCTCTTTTTCGCTTCAAAACACGATTTATTTATATCTATCGGCGAAAACATATTTTGCAGCACGTTTTTAAGAATAAATATTCCCGAGTTTGATTTATCCGCCTCAATAACTTATGGTGCCTTTAGAAAACTCCAAGAAAACCTTTATACGCCAAAGATTATGGGTCCATTTTCCTATTTACCCTTTATGGAATGTAACCACAGCGTAATAAGCACGGCTCATGTTATTCGAGGTGAGATTAAATTAGACGGTCGTCTTGTGGAAATATCAGGCAAAGGTTATATCGAATCCGATTGGGGACGCTCCTTTCCCAAACGTTATCTATGGCTCCAAGCCAATACCTTCGTAAACACCTCTGCTAAAGGATTGGACTACGCAAAAAACGCCTCACTAATGGTATCCATAGCCGACATACCGTTTCTAGGTTTAACATTCCGAGGTTTAATTGGTTTTGTAACCTTCGGTACTCTTCAAATC
Organism: uncultured Defluviitaleaceae bacterium; assembly: GCA_964516575.1. Taxonomy (GTDB): domain Bacteria; phylum Bacillota; class Clostridia; order Lachnospirales; family WRBF01; genus CAZEYG01. The sequence goes on along the minus strand of CAZEYG010000033.1, from coordinate 3,680 downwards.
AAAATCGGAAGTTATTTTTTTCCAAAATATAAGGTCTACCACTACAAGGAGCGGCTCTACAAATTTATCATACACCAAGGCAAATACAAAATCATAATAACCCTAACTCCACGCCAGGGCCAAGATCTAAAAGCCCCTATGGACGGCCAAATGTGCCACCGGGTTATGGAATCCTTAAGCGCAACTATGCGTCTAAAGGTTTGGCGAAAGGGATGTCTGCTTTTCGACGGCATAAGCTCTAATGGAGGTTTCGAGAGCTTCGACAGAGTCAAAACCTTAAGTGATAACACAACTTGTCCAAAATCATAGAGCGCCGCTCTAGGGAAATGTAAGCCGGCTTGTCCAAATCATAGAGTATCTCTCTATGAAAATGTAAGCCGGCTTGTCCAAGCCATAGAGCGCCGCTCTTTATTTAATCTATAGAGTGGCGTGGAGCGTTTGTTTCGGCCTGTTTTTGGCCGAAAGAGCTGTACCTATTCATTCCCCTCAAAAAACCTCAAACATATCCCTGCAAAGCTGCCGGGGTATTCCGCATGGGGCATAATCCTTCCGTATTCAAAAACAGCAAGCCCTATATTGTCGTTTTCTTCTTCAATATAACTAAACCTTTCAATCGGATTTTCCCTGTTCTGCTGCCCCCAAACAATCATCGCCGGTATTTTAATATCCCTAAATCTTCCTGTTAAATCTACGTTTAAATATTTAGAAAAATATTTAGCCGAGCAAAAAAACCCTTCGCTTCTGCCCTTATGAGCCGCAAAATAAAACTTTTCAACCAACTCATTATTCACAAGCCGGCTGTGCCAAAAGCAATCCTTCTTCAAATACCTTTTAATAACCCGCCTAGACGTAAGCATATTATACATAAACTTCCCGATTATCGGCGTTTCAATAAGCCATAACTTCCATAAATCCTGCCACCTTGGATAACATTCCCATCCAATACCTACCGGCGAAACAAGAACCAGCTTCTTAAAATTCTCCGGGCAAAAGCTATATGCCATAACAGCATAATCAGCCCCACCGGAAGCCGCCGCCAAATAAACCGGCTCTCCAATAACATCCTTTATAAAATCATTTATAAGCGTTATCTGCAAATAAGCAGAATAACTTGTCCTAGGTTTGTCCGACCGGCCATAACCCAAAAGATCTATCGCATAAACCCTAAAGGAACCCGACAGCTTCTTAGCCGCCATGTCCCATTCGGCGGCGCTTTCCCCCGGGGTAATCCCATGAACAAGCAGAAGGGGCGCCCCCTTACCCTTTACCCGATAATGAACATAACCATGGCGCCATCTGTAATATTTTCCGTTATACCAAACCGCCGGCCGCCGCTCCAATAACTTAGCAATAATTTCGTTAATCATAGCCGGTATCATCAAAAGACCCCAAACAGCCAAAACCGCCTTGTAAAACTTCTTCATTTTTTATCCTCCTTAAACTTATTCCTCAAGCCGCTTTCATTTTTTAAACCTTTTACACAAGTCCAATTCTAATTATTCCTATTATAACATATAAATAGTCTAAGAAACTAGGGGGGCTGTTAAATTGAGAGAATTTATGGTGCTCATCGGACAGATCTTAATAATAACCTGTATCCAGTCGCTGACGGAAATTTTTGTAGACCCTGACAAACGGCCATATATGGCGAAAATGGTAACAATCGCCTGCTTCGCCGGAAGCCTTTACCTGCTAATCCAGTTCGTTTTCCTTTACGTTCTAAAAGAAATAATTAGCGTTGTAAAATTTCCGTTTTAGCCTTGCATTTATAGGTAAAAATGTGTATTATCTTTATTAATATTTGTTGATTCAACCAACTAACAGGAGGGTTAAAAATGGATTTTAAACACCGGCTGGCAGAGCTTATAAAAAGCGCTCCCGGCTTTACTATAGATTTTTCGGCGGATGAAATTATGTCCGCCATAGAAGTACCCCCAAACCCAGCTATGGGCGATTTTGCATACCCCTGCTTCCGTCTTTCAAAGACCCATAAAAAAGCCCCTGCGGCCTTAGCCAGCGAGCTTTCCGCCTTATTGGACAAGCCTACCTTTATAAGTCAAATAACCGCCGCAGGCCCATACGTTAACTTTTTCGTAAACAAAGCGGTGTTTGCCGAAGAGGTTGTTTCATGCGTCCTAAAACACGGCAGAACTTACGGTAAATCCGCCCTAGGCCATGGCAAAAGCATAGTTATCGACTATTCCTCCCCCAACATCGCAAAACCATTCCACGTAGGCCATCTACGCTCAACCGTTATCGGCGGCGCATTATATAATATCCTTTCCTTCATCGGTTATACAACAATCGGCGTTAACCATCTAGGCGATTGGGGAACCCAATTCGGCAAGCTCATAACAGCCTACAAAAAATGGGGCGACGAAAAAGCAGTTATAAAAGACGGCATAACCGAGCTTACCCGCCTTTACGTCCGGTTCCACGACGAAGCCGAAAAAGACCCTTCCCTAAACGACGAAGCCCGAAGCTGGCTTGTAAAGATGCAAGACGGTGACAAAGAAGCCCTCGACCTTTGGCAATGGTTTAACGACATAAGCCTTGTGGAGTTCAACAAAATATACGACAAGTTAGGCATAAAATTCGACGCCTTTACAGGTGAAAGCTTCTACAACGATAAAATGGAAGCCATAGTTAAGGAGCTTAAACAAAAAAAGCTGCTGAAAAAAAGCGAAGGTGCGTTAATTGTTGACCTTGAACAGTTCAACATGCCCCCTTGCCTAATTATCCGAACCGACGGCGGAACCCTATACCCAACCCGTGACATAACAGCCGCCATCTACCGCAAAAACACATACGATTTCGACAAATGCCTATATCTGACCGCCATAGACCAAAACCTCCATTTTCAGCAATGGTTTAAGGTTGTGTCCCTTATGGGTTATAACTGGGCGAAAGACTTATTACACATCCCCTTTGGCCTAGTCAGCTTTGAATCAGGAAAGCTGTCTACCCGCAAAGGTAACGTAGTTCTTATGGAGGATTTACTTAACGAAGCCGTCCAAAAAACAATGGAGATTATCGAGGACAAAAACCCAGCTCTCGAAAACAAGGACATAGTAGCTAAACAAGTCGGCATAGGTGCCGTTATTTTCAACGACCTGTTTAACTCCCGGATAAAGGACGTTATTTTCTCCTTTGAAAAAATGCTTAACTTTGAAGGTGAAACCGGCCCATACGTCCAATACGCCCATGCCAGAGCCTGCGGCGTCTTAGAAAAAGCCGGTAAAACAACCAACCACCATATCGACTACAGCCGTCTTACAGACGAAACCTCCGTGTCCGTTATAAAAACGCTGTACGATTACCCCGCTAAAATATTAGAAGCCGCCACCAAATACGAGCCCTTTGTTCTAACCCGCCATTTGGTAGCTATAGCCCAAGCCTTTAACAAGTTCTATCACGAAAACGAAATCCTCGGCAGCGAAAGTGACACAAAAGCCGCTAGACTTGCTCTTGTGTATTGCGTTAAGGTTGTTTTGGAGCGAGGGTTAATGCTGCTGGGTATTCAAGCGCCGGAAAAAATGTAAATAATTTTATGACCAAACCTAACAAGCGTCGAAATTGGCGTTTGTTTTTTTTGTGATTCCTTAAGTACCCTACTCTTCAATTCATTTTGTAACTCATGATTCTATGTCTTGATAATTATTTATTATCACCCCAAAAAT
>CAZEYG010000032.1:0-10417 GCA_964516575.1 uncultured Defluviitaleaceae bacterium | reverse complement strand
TTCCTTAAATTAATTAATTTTTATAGTGGCAATCAATCCTGCTTAGCTGTTTATTTAAAATGAAAACGGCGGCAAAATTAATTCATAATATTTAATTGCCGCCGTAATAGATAGCTATTAGTTTAATTCTATTAATAATTAAAAAATCCTTTTTTAAAAATATGGCAGTCAATTATTATAATCTAACTCTGTAACTAAATCGATAATTATACCGCAAAGAGCTTTAGCCGGGATTACATAAGCAGCATATTTATCTGAAACACAAAAGTCACTGCTATGAAGAGCGCCGCCAAAACCACAAAAATTAAGCTGTGCTGTTTTAATTTTTTGGGACACGTCACCTAAATCCGTGCATTGAAAACCATGCTCCTGAACCCATACTGAACCTTTGCCTAACAAGTGCTCTATATTTTTAGTACTTATGCGGTTCAGCTCCGGGTCAGAATTAAAGGGCGCATAACCTTTAATAACCTTATGCTCTAGCTGACAGCCTATAATATGAGCGCCACCTTCGCAGGCTCTTATAACCTTTTTTAAAACTCCGTTTATTGTCTCTGGGGTGCCTCCTCTAATCTGCACTTCCAAAACGGCATCTTGTGGTATGGTTCCAAGGCTTTTACCGCCGTCAATTATTATATAGTTCACCCGAACACCTTCGTTATCAGGGAATGTTTCCCTTAAAGCCTGAATACCCGCAACGGAAAGGTTAAGCGCCTGCAAAGCATTAATCCCACCCTGAGGCGCAACACCTGCATGGCTTGCCTTGCCTTTAAAATGAAATCTGATACTGTCAAAGCCGTTATTACTCACGCTTACAATGGATTTATACCCACCCGGAAGCTCACCTGCTATTGCGTGGGTCGCTATAACCACGTCTACTTCGTCAAAAAAACCTTTAGCCAACATCTCCTGCTTGCCGCTGGCATACTCTATAGCGCCCCTTGAAAGAAGCTGCTCTCTGTATTCCGTATCTATCCTTTCCTCCGCCGGTGTTCCAAAAAATGTTATGTTAGCCGGAAGCTCTTTGTATATGCCGGTATTAACCAAAGCCTCTGCAACGGCAAGCATAGTCGCTGTTTGCATATGGTGGCCGCAGACATGAGAGGCGCCGGTTGCGCTGTCGGCGCTTTCGTGCTGAGGGAAGTATAAAGCGTCCAGCTCACCTAAAACCCCAATTGTCATTTTGCTTTCTTTACCGTTTAAAACCCCTTTTAGGCCTGTTACGGCGCCTTCTGAAACGTTTATTCCAAGAGCTTCAAGGGATTCCTTAACAAACCTTTTGGTTTTATATTCTCTGTAACCCAGCTCAGGAATGCTAAACAGCTTGTCACCAAGCTCCATAAATCTTTCTTTGTTTTCGTCTAAATAGTTAAAAAGCCTGTTCTTTAAATCAGCCATAATACCACCCTCCGTATAATTAGCTGGTTGCTCCTGATATAGACTAAAACTCCGCCGCCATAGAGGTCAGCTTGATTTGACTTTGCTTTTCATTAGCTAATGCAATAGCCTTGTTAAGTACCTCCGATTCGTTTATAGTAACAAACCGCTTGTTAAGAAGAATTAACTTGCCGTCAATAACAACAGTATCCACGTTTTCAGACTTACAGCAGTATACAACCGCCTGCATAACATCGTGCATAGGTTGAATGGCCACATTTTTCGGGTCGATAAGTACAATATCCGCCAGCTTACCTTCTTCAATAACTCCGGCGTCAGTATTTAATATTTTAGCACCGTTTTCAGTAGCCATCTTAAAGACTTCTTCTGCCGACATAACAGAAACATCCTCTGCCTTAGCCCTTTGAACAAGAATACCAAAACGCATCTCCTCAAACATGTCAATAAGATCGTTAGAAGCAGGGCCGTCTGTTGATATACCCACAAGTATACCCTCTTTCAGGTATCGTGGAATTGGCGCTATGCCGCTGCCTAGTTTTGCGTTGCTTTTTGGGTTATATACAACTGAAACGTGTTTGTCTCTGGCTATTGCAATTTCTTCTTCTGTAAGATGCACGCAGTGTATGGCGCAAATAGGTTCGGTCAAATATCCTATGTCGTCTAAAAATTTAAGAGGCGTATTACCATATTCATCAAGAGATTGCTTAACCTCCCAAGAAGTTTCGGATACGTGCATTTGTATTTGCAGGTCGTATTCTTTAGCAAGGTTTTTAAGCCAAATCAAATACTCCTCTGTACAGGCAAATGGCGTAGACGGGCCAAGAGCCACACGTAAAATCCCTTTGTTATGCCACTTTTTGATATACCCTACAAGCTCGGCTTTTCTTTCATCCTCTTTGTTTAAAAGCTCTTTTGGAATCCATCTGTTAACAGTCTGTATAGCGCCAATGCCGCGGATTCCAACGTCCTGCCATGCCTCAAAAAGGCTATCCAGCGTAATGTCAAAGTCTGAAAAGCAGGTTATGCCGGTGCGTATCATTTCCATAGCTCCGAGAGATGCATAATAATAACCCAAATCAATATTATGATGTTCTCTGTGTTCCTTATGTATAATGTTAGCAAAGGGGAAAGTTACGTTTTCGCACCATTCCTTAAAGGAGTACTTATCGGTCACATTTTTCAACATACTTTGATACAGGTGTGTATGAGGGTTAACAAAACCCGGTATCATTATTTTACCCGAGGCGTCAATAACCTGGATGTCGCCGCCTGCATATTCGGCGGCTGCATTACCTATTTTAAATATTTTATTATCTTTTATAAGAACATGAGTGTCTTTAATAATAGTTGCATTGTTTTTTATTAAATATGCAATATTTTTAAACAAAAGCATGTTTGTTTTCACCTCCATAGCAAGTTATCTCTAGTTATGTTATCTCTAGTTATGTTATTTCAGTCTTAAAAACCTTGCTGCATTTTCCCCGAATATAAGTTCTTTATCCGAATCGGTTAGATTCGTATTATTAATCTCGTCTATATTTCGCTTTGGGGAAAGAAGCGGATAGTCACTTCCAAGGACAATTTTATCAAGCAAGCCTGCTGTCTTAGCTACTTCATAAATTTTAATGTCATATAAAAAAGTAGAGGCTGCAGTATCGTAATATACATTTTTAAATTTATTTCTTAGCTCCGGCATCAACTCGTAAAAAAACAATCCGCCGCCCCAATGAGCAAATATGATTCTAAGGTTTGGATTGTTCTCTGCAAAAGCCGCTATACGAACAGGGGTTGTTTTTGTTTTGCCGGGATAATAATGACCTACCGGCTCATTGCTATGAATAATGACGGGTAAATCTCTTTCGGCAAGTAAACCGCAAAAAAGCCTTGTGCCTTCTTCGTTTTCTATTTCAAAACCTTGACCGTCGGGAAAAATCTCACCTACGCCAACAAGACCTAAACCCATAGCTCTGTCAATTTCCTTTTCAACAGCCTTATCAGTTGGTGAAAGCGACATAAAGCCAATAAGTCTGTCGGGATATTTTTTAACCATTTCGGCGGTATAGTCATTAACGGCCTTGCAAAAGCCAGAATCCATAAATGAAAAGCCGAAAACTATACCCTTGTCCATACCAGTTAGATCCAGCTCTTTAATAACGTCCTCAGCCGTTGCAAATTTATTTTTTGGGCTGTCGGATAACATTTTAAAATAAGGCTCTCTTTCCCCTACTTTTTTATAGTCCCTGATAATATCCGGCGGCGTAATATGAATATGAGCATCAATTTTCATATTAAAATCTTCCTTTTGATAAGTGGCAAATACATGCATTGCCAGATTATGCACATATTTGCCACTAATATTAGTACCCAAAAAAGGGTTGCGACAGCAAGACCGATAATGAACTTAATTGCCGCCGTAATAATACTATTTCTCTGTCAGTATAATTAAGCGGCTTCGCCAAAGTCTTCCTCGTCAGGTTGCGGGCCAATAAATATACCGATTTTTGGTAAGCCAATGAGCAACGGAACACCAACTATACATGAACCGATGGCAAATACTGTACGCTCTACAGGAGAAACAAATGTTAAAGCAGCCCAAAGGGTTGAAGGTAACTTTAATATATAAATGGAAGCTAGGTTAGCTACACATGAAGAAGTTACAAACCCGCCGTATGCACAGAAGAAAACAGCGGCAACCTTAAGGGCATAGTTATTTGAAGTAAGCCATTTTCTGCCAAAGATACCGCCAATAATAGTTGCTATTGCGCCTAAACCATAAAATACAATTGGAAGCATAGGCGCGCCGCGGCCTATTTCGGTTGAATAGTAAAGCGCTGTACAAATAGCCATAATTATTAAAACAATATACCATTTTCCTCTTGAAATAAGACCGGCGCCTAAGCCGTTAAAAGTACCTATTATGAAGGTTGCAAGCCCTAACCAGGCGATATGAGGCGCAATAATCTGGCCGATGAAGTTACCAATAGCTACGCATAGTGCTCCGGGTATTGGGCCGAAAAAAATACCTGCCAGCGGAATTAAAGCTGAGCTAACCGAAAAAGTACTGCCTGTGCCTACCATCGGAATGGAGGGAAGCATATGGGCCACAGCTATAAGAGCGGCCCATACTGCAAGTACAGCAGGATGAACAGAACCTAAGCCCCATTCATTTTTCTTTTTAAAATTTGATTTACTCATTTAAACTCACTCCTTTAAAATGTTTAAATAATTTCGTTGACTGGTAAATATAAGGCCTTGCCCCCTCATTCATCAGCTTGCACTTTACCGTTTTTAAAGTCTAAGGCAAATAACACCTATTGAAAAACGGTATGGCTGCCCTCCTAACAATGCAGATTAGCTGCTGCCTGATAATATAAAGCTGCAATCCTTAATATTGCCGCTTACTCTAATACCAGCCTGTTTTAAGGCATACGCCGGTATTAAGAATCATAATTTAAGAATTCTTGCTAAATTCCCGCCCATTATTTGCTCCTTAACGCTGTCTGATACGTCAAGGCCGGAAACACGGACGATAACAGACTCGGCTAAATCCCATGGCGCATCAGTGCCGTATAAAATCTTATCGGGTATTTCAGCCGCTGCGATTTTAAGGGGCACCTGATTGACTATCTCCGATATGTCCAAATAAACATTATCATAGGCCTTTGCAATATCCAGCGCCATAAGCCAAAAGTCGCCGCCGAAATGGCCTATTATTATGACCGACTTAGGATATTTTTTTGCAAGCTCGGCTAGCTCGGTTAAATCCTTTGCATCTACAGGATAATCACAATGAACAAACAAAGGATAACCGTCGTGTTCTTCAGAAAACCTGACCAAATTCTCTAAAAGGCTAACATTGCCGTGAACGCCGATTATTTCGCCAATACCGCTAAGACCCATGTTAAATACTTCTTCCGCATCCTTTAAGCAATCAGGCTTAAATATATCTACCTTGCCGAAACCGATGAGCATTTGGGGATTTTGTTTTACGGCTTCTAGTATTTCGGTATTTATTTCGTGCAGGGATTTTGTTAAAACAGTATTGTTTTGAGCCTTTTCAACTAAAGCCATAGTGTTTTTGGCGTCGGTTATAGTATGTATTTTTTCGCCGTTAGCAAGGCCGCTGGAGCATACAACCGCCTTGTCGATATGTAAGGCATCCAGCATTTTAATAATATTTTCCGGTGGGTCTGTTAAATGGGTATGACAGTCAATTCTCATGCCTTAACCACCACCTCAGGCCGCTTAATTTCCGCAAGAGCATCAGTAAACTCTTTTACGCTTAAAACAGTTTTGCCAAGCTTCAGCTTCGGCTCCAGATGGGCAGCAACTTGTGTTATTTGAGGCGGCGTAATATGGGTTTCGGCCAGCTTTTCGGCCTGGGCAAAAACCTTGTCTGTTCTGTCGTCCATCATGAGTTTAGTTTTTGCCATAACTATAGTACGGTTTGTATACTCGGCAACAAGAGCCATATGATGAGTAACAACAACAACTGTATGCCCTTTCTCGTTAAGCTCCTTTGCGATGTCCATAACCTGATAGCAACCTCTGTAGTCCTGACCGCTGGTTGGCTCGTCTAAAATTATTATCTCCGGGCCCATTGCTATAACAGAAGCGATTACTACCTTTGCTCTGTCGCCTTTACTTAAAGCCGGCGGAAACTCTTCCATAACATTTTCAAGCCCAACAGCTTTAAGTACATTATCAGTACGCCGCTTGATTTCGTCTTCCTGGAGCTTTAAGTTTTTAAGGCCAAAGGATATTTCTTCGGCGACAGTGTTTGCGAAAAGCTGTCTGTCGGGGTTTTGGAGAACAAAACCTACTTTAAGCGCCAGCTCGCTGACAGCCATGTTTTTTGTATCCTGGCCGTTTACTAGAATTTGCCCTTCAGTTGGCCGGAGGATACCAGTTATGTTCTTCAAAAGAGTAGACTTACCGGCGCCGTTTTGGCCGATAATGCTAACAAATTCGCCTTTTTTTATGGCAATGTTTACGTTATCAAGAGCTTTTTGTCCATATTCATATGAATAGCTAAGGTTTTTAATTTCAATTACGTAATCACTCACTCTGCACACCACCAATCCAATCATTAAGCGCCGCTATCGCTTCTTCCTTTATAGTCGGGTAGTTGTTAAGGGGAATGCCTTTTTCCATAAGGCGGTTTGCCATTTCGGAAACCTGCGGCGGGCGTATCCAGTTGTCTTTTAACAACGGAGTGTTTTTGAATATTTTATGCGGCGTACCATGTTCAATAATCTTGCCGTCTTTTATAACAATCGCCTTGTCGGCAACACGTGCAACCTCTTCGCCTTTATGTGTAGCTATTACTATAGTTATTCCATACTTATTTTTAAGTTCCTCTAAAACGTCAAAAACTTCCGTTGTTCCTATAGGGTCAAGCTGTGACGTAGGCTCGTCTAAAACAAGGATATCCGGCTTCATAGCGATTGCGGCGGCAACGGCAAGACGTTGCTTTTGCCCGCCGGAAAGAGCCGTAGGATGTACTTGAGCGTAACTTGAAAGCCTTACAACACTAAGAGCCCAGTTGACGTTTTCAATAATCTCATCTATCGGAGTGTTAATATTTTCAAGGCCAAATGCAACTTCATTAACTACTTTTGTTGTAAATATTTGAGTTTCAGGGTCTTCTAAAACTATACCTACCTTTTGCGCCAGCTTACCTGTAGGGTATTCCTGAGTGTTTAAGCCGGAAACTGTAATATTACCCCTTAGCGTACCGCTTTGGGAATGGGGAATAACGCCGTTAAATAACTGGCAGAACGTGGTTTTTCCTGCTCCGTTTTCGCCAAGAACGGCTACAAATTCACCCTTACCTATTTCAAGATTAATATCCTTAAGCACCCATTTTTTTGTCCTGGGGTAACGATATGAAACGCCTTCTATTTTAATGATTGGTTCGCTCATTGTTTACCCTCCTAAATAATAAAGTTAGCAACCACTATCGCAACGGTAAATATAGTTCCAACGACTAAATAAACATAGTCTTTTGATTTCATTTCTATGTTTTCCATATAGGTTCTTTTCTTGCTGGCGCCAAAAGCTCTTGAATCCATAGCAACGCCCATAAGCTGAGCCTTACGCATAGCGCCTATAACAAGAGGCACAACAAGAGGAGGGTATGCCTTAAACTTTTCGGCAAGAGAACCTTTTTCAAAAGCTGTAAGGCCACGCATTTTTTGTGCGTCGATAATTGTTTGGGTTTCGCTCTGTAAAGTTGGTATAAGATTTAAGGCTGTTGTAAACATATAAGAAACCTGATAGCTAAGACCCATACGTACAAGCCCCAGCGAAAGAATATGAACCGGCGTTGTCATAACAACCATCGGCATAAGGCATATGACTATAAGCAGACGGAAACCAAGCAAAAGACCATAAAGTATACCGTCCAGATATACCTTACCCCAACCGCCGATAACAGGAACGGCAGCAGGTATTATAGGCTCAATTAACACAATCTCCCCCTGTACAAAAACGGCCTGTAAAAAAGTAAGAAACGCTACAAGCCCAAGCAAAAATTTGGCATAAGTCAGAACCTTCTTAATAGGAAGGTTTGCGCCCTTCCAAAGCAAAACTACAACCAAAAAGGTACCGGTAAGTACTAAAAAATCAGTTGTCATAAATACTGCAACGGTAAGGATTAATAAAAGAATAACCTTAACCCGCGGATCCATTTCATGTAAAAACGTTCGTCCCTCATGATACTCAATTAAGCTCATCTGTATCCTCCTTTATAATTCTGCTTTAAACAACTCTATTTGGCGAAAAAATATGGAATCCTTCAGGGCTTTTGCCACTTAGCGCATAAACGGCGCTTTCCGCTACTGCAGGAGCAACTGTAAACGCTCCCTTGAAGCCTGCACAAATAAATAAATTAGAAACCTTATCACTAAAGCCAAAAACCGGCAAACCATCCAATGTATAAGGAGTCATAGCTGACCAGGTACGTATTATCTCTATGCCGTTAAGAGTCGGAAAATGCCTTAAAAACCGCTTTGCCGTAAGGGTCAAGGCCTTAGATTGAACCTCTTTTTTGTCTAAAGGTTTATTTTCTGTGGCCTGGCCGATTATTACGCTGCCATTACTCATTTGGTTAACGCAAAAGCCTATGAACATAGAGTTTTCAGATGTATCATTCCTAACCTCCGGCAACAGAAACCCACCTCCCGACAGGTGGCAGTTTATAACCTTCGGCATAGGTTGTGATACAAAGGCTGTTCCTAAATGATAACGCAAGGCTGTTTCCCCTATACCTGCCATTTTGCATATCTCGTTACACCATGAACCGGCTGCATTTATTACAACGTCGCCGGTGAACTTTCCTTTAGTTGTATATACCGTTTTTATTTGGCCGCTTTGAACCAAAAAGCCTGTAACCTCAGTATTCCTGAATATTTTAAGCCCTTTTTCCAAGGCTAATTCTCTAAACAAACAACATGTATCAAGAGGCTCCAGCTTACCTTCCCGTTTACAGTACAAAATCCCTTGCGCCGAAGTTTTGTCAAATTCCGGCTCTATGTCGTTTATTCTTTCCCCCGTTAAAATTTGGGCTTCCAAGCCATAATCGGAAAGAGACTTAGTCGCGGTTTCAGCAGCCGCCATTTGTTCGTCGTTTATGAGGGCTATAACACCACCTGTTTCGTTATAGTCAAGACCGTATTTGTCCTTTAGCTCGTTATAAACCTCCAGCGATTTTAAGGACAAGCCTATATGCCAAGCCTCCCATCTGTCTGCCAAAGATATTTGGCCAAGGTTTCCGCCGGATGCGCCGCAGGATATATCGTCTTTTTCAAGTAGTATAACGCTTTTACCTAAATCCGCCAGCTTCCAGCCTATAGCAAGGCCTAAAACACCGCCGCCGATAATAATATATTCTGAATTTTTATAAACCAACCGCTATCACCTCCAAGCAATATTATTTATGCGAAGGTTATTCTATATCTTCGGCGCGGCAAGCAGAAATATATTCCATGCAGTATTCGTCATTACCCATAATTAATTCGTTTATCTTAAATACACCGCCTATTTTTCTTGTAGGGATAATCATTACGGCATCAATACCAGTTATGTAGCAATGGGTTAAAAACACCTCGTTAATACTTTCTTTATTAGGCAGGCCATGAGAAATATTATCAAGGCCGCAGCAGGTTTTAAACTCCGGATAATTGCTTTTTACCAGGCGTAAAGTATCTAGGAAGGCTTTTGCGAAGGTGTCACCTGTAGCAAGAGCAAAAACTAACGGGTCAATAAATATGTCTTCTGATTTAATGCCGTGTCTTTTTGTGCCTTCTATAATTCGCTCCATGTACTGAATACGTTCTTCCGGCTGAAAAGGCATTTTCCCTTCACCCATAAGCAGACAAATACCCGCTGTATCATATTTTTTCATTATAGGCAAAAACGTCTCAATGCGGCTTTCCTCACAAGATAAGGAATCAATAACCGGCCTGCCATGCCTATGAACCTTAAGCACAGCTTCTACTGAATCGGGGTTTAAGGAATCTATGCAAAGGGGAAGGCTTATATTATCTTGAATAACCTTAGCAAGCCATAACAAATCTTCCTTTTCTGTTTGAAGTCTTGTGCCGCAATTTAAGCCGATCATTTGGGCGCCGTATCGGGCTTCATTTCGTGCCAGCTCCAATAAGGCTTTTTCATCCCTGCTCGATACAATTTCATCGATTCCGGGTATGCTGGTATTTATAGCTCCGCCAATAACATACATAGTATTCCTCCTTTAAACTTACCTGGGATTATTATTAGAACCTGTATTCAGCGCTTAAACTTGCCGCTGATACAGCGCTTTCTAACTGTTTAATTACCGCCGTAATAGGTTAAAACGTGCCTTTATTCGCAGCCGTTCTTAGAATACATGTTTTAATAATATTGCTGTTAAAATAACTTTCAGAAAAGCCCAGAACCTCATCAAAAAGGTTATAAAACTGTTCTTCCCATACGGTTACTGCCGTATTTTCTGGAAGCTCAAGCTGTTTTGCCAGCT
>CAZEYG010000031.1:0-10439 GCA_964516575.1 uncultured Defluviitaleaceae bacterium | reverse complement strand
GCATAACTTTCCAGTTCGGCCATTTTTTCGTTGAATTTTTGAGCCATAGTTTTAAAGGCTTCGTGTAAGTCTTCTCTTAACTCTTTTTCAAGCTCATCATCCGGCTGCTCTTTGCCGGCTAAATCTAACGGCTCGTCTAAAGGCTGGTTTTCTTCCTGGTCGTCAAAAGCCTGCTCATTTATGATAGTTTCTTCGGGAATCAGCTCTTCGGGAACCTGTTCTTCAGGAATCAGCTCTTCGGGAATTTGTTCTTCGGGAACCTGCTCTTCAGGAGCCTGTTCTTCAGGAATCAGCTCTTCGGGAATCTGTTCTTCAGGAATCTGTTCAACAGGAACCTGTTCAACAGGAACCTGTTCAACAGGAACCTGTTTAATGGGAACCTGTTTCTCAGGAATCTGATCCTTTGGAAACTGGTAAACAGGTGGGTTCTTTTTGTTTATGCTATCCATAAAGCTGTTTTTAAAACGCACGGGTTCGCTTTTATAACCTACAAGTGGATAACTTGCGTCACCGTCTGATATAATGACAATAGCTACGGCATTAAATTCCTCTATAGGTAGCTTGCTCCCGCAAACATCGGATGAAACTACAGTAGTTTTAAGCTCATATTTGCCGTTTGGATCAGGGCAAACGCTGCCAAGAAGCACTCCTTTATTGCTGCTTTCCTTGCAGCTTATTAAGTACGCCTTGTACAAATTTTGAGGCCTTAAATCCTGAACAATAAGAGAGATTTTAGTACTGTCTCCCTTTATTTCTAAAAGCAGCCGGCCGGATGGCTCTCTGCCCTTAAAGCCATATCCCAGCTTATCCTGGTTTAGCGTAATAAATACTCTATCGTATTGGCGTCCCATAATACTAACCTCCCACACATTATGTTAGCATTATATTCACCAGGTCTTAAAATTAGACCGATAGAGTATAGAACTTATACTAGGCCGTGTTCCCACTACCGCTCAACGCCCGTCTTTTGGCTGATTTTACTCATTGCGCCCTAGGTTTTGATTAGCAGTATAAAAACAATCTGCAATTTTAGCGTAGTCATTAAGGTTCAATGACTCGCCCCGAACCATAGGGTCAAAGCCGCAGTCTTGTAATAAGGATTCAAGAGCGTCTTTAGACATGCTCGTAAGCTCTGTGCCGTATAGGCAGTTGACAAGGGTTTTACGCCGTTTTGAAAAGGCCAGCCTTATAATGTTAAACATAAGCCCAACATCCTTTGTAATAACAGGCTGCTCTTTATAAACCTTTAGCCGGATAACAGCGGAATCAACATTTGGCCTAGGGAAAAAACAGTTGCTCGGAACATTAGCCGCCAAATACGGCTCGCTGTAGTATTGAGCCGCCAGCGAAAGAGCGCCGTAATCCTTAGTAGATGGTTTTGCCTTAAGGCGCATGGCAACTTCCTTTTGCACCATAACGGTTAGACTGTCAATTGGATAATGGCTTTCCAAAAGCCCCATAATTATCGGCGTCGTTATATAATACGGCAGATTAGCAACTACTTTTACGCCGGAGCAGCCGCTTTTTTCTATTATAGGCCTTATATCAAAAGATAAAATATCGGCGTTTATAACTTCTACGTTATCAAAACCATCTAATGTGTCCTTCAAAACGGGTATAAGAGCCTTGTCAATTTCGATAGCAACAACCTTTCCGGCAAGCCTGCAAGCGGGCTGGGTTAAGGCCCCGATACCGGGGCCTATTTCTATAACAAGGTCGTCTTTGGTTATTTCAGCCGCTTCTATAATTTTATTTAAAACATGACTGTCCGTTAGAAAGTTTTGCCCAAGACCTTTTTTTATTTGAAAATTGTGGCGTTCAACAATCGCTCTTGTAGCGTTTTTTGTTGCAACAGGCTCCATAATTAGCCCCTTTCAATTGTACAAATTACTTTGCCTCTTTTTGTTCCTCATCTTTTGGCTTTTCAATAATCTTTATACTATCGGCGGCGTTTTGCCCATCGGTTTTAATATGCCCTTCCACGTCATAATAATCGTTATCTCCAAGCTCAAAATGCCCAGAAGAGTATTTTTCGCCGTCTATTTTAAATTGAACCTTTTTAACATCGTAGAAAATGCCTAGGGTGTTGGAAAGGCATTGAAGCGTAGCTCCTTCGCCGCCGGCTCCAAGCTGCATTTCATCAATAAACTCTTTAGATAAATCCAAAGTCATAATTGAATTAATTCTATCTATTTTTATTGAGTTGACTTTTGTGTTTTCAGTTAACAGAGGACGGAAGTTTTCCCCCTTCTTTTTAAGCTCCTCTTCAAATACCTTTGTAAAGTTTTCATTTGTTTTCATAGGAACCATTCTAGGCTCCCATTTTATTTCATAGTCGTCTTCACCAAACCAGAAAAATTGAGTAGCAACTTCTATGCCTGTATTTTCAACTATAGCTTTAAGGGCATATGAGTTTTCCACGCCTCCTACAATATCCGTACACTTTACAAGGCCGATACCTTTGGCGTAGTAGTAAATAGTTTTGTCGCCGTTTACATATGTGCTGGTAACTTCAACGGCATTAAAGGAGCCGTATGGCGTTTCAACAGGAACGTCAAGGCCAGTTATTCCCGTAGTATCTTCCCCGCTTAGGGACCACGTATTACCCAAATTCAAAGGCTCTTTTAGTATAACATAATTAAGTGAGGCGTTGGCGTCGGTTATATCGTCATAGTAATAATAATTAGGGTCACCAAAAGTAAGCCTAAGCTCTCCGTTTTCTAAAATCATAACCTCTGTTGTTTTTTTGCCTAGCTGTGAAAGGCGGCGTTGGATACGATTGCCGTTTATATAACCAAGGTACATGTTTTGGTCATATTTTTCGCTTTGTACCCCTGCGTATTCATAGCTGGTATTAGCTCTGAAAGGAAAGTATTCGCTTATTGAGCCTTCAACGGGTTTTGCGCTTTCGGTTTGTGAAGCCGATGGGGAAGGAGAAGGCGAAGTATTTTCCTTACTTCCGCCGCAAGCCGAGAGTAACATGGCGCAAATACAAAACCCAGCCAAGCTCTTTAGTATCATAGATTTATTTGTTTTATTCATTTGTATATCACTCCTGGTTTAGAATCTGTATTCAGTAAGCTGTCACCGCCTTTCAAATTTGGGCAACCCATTACAGAATACAGGTTCTTAATGCTTTGAATGTTGTTACAAAATATAGTACGCAGCTAATTAATTATTGTTCGATATATAAAACTTAAAGCATAACAGTATAATGGTTTATAACCTTCATTACTTCAACAACACCATCCGTCAGACTGCTGCCCGACATATTTGCCGCATAGGTTTGCCTGTTGTTGTATAAATCAATAATCTGAATGTAAAGCTCTTCGGGGGTGAGCTTTTCTTCTAAGAGTACCTTGCTAAACCCTTGTTCCTCAAAGGATTTGGCGTTTGCAACCTGGTCGCCCCGGCTTACCTTGCCGGATAGGGGTATTAGAAGATTAGGTTTTTTTAGTGATAAAAACTCATATATTGAATTTGCGCCGGAGCGGGATACTACAATATCCGCTATGGCAAACAGATGTTTTAATTCGTTTTTAACGTATTCAAACTGTACATAACCTTGCTCATGTATGCTGTCGTCTAAAAAACCTTTGCCGCAAATATGAATAACCTGATAGCTCTTTAGCAGTTTTGGAAGCGCTTTTCTGACGCAGTCGTTAATTGCCTTTGAGCCGGAGCTTCCGCCAATCACTAAAATTATCGGTTTAATGCAGCTAAGTCCGCATAATTCCAAGCCCTTTTCAAGGCTGCCGTTAAAAAGCGTATGCCTAATAGGCGTGCCGGTAATAATGCCCTTGCCCTTCGGTATTTTATGGATTGTTTCTGGAAACGATACGCAAACAGCGCTTGCAAAGGGTATTGATATTTTATTTGCAAGGCCGGGGGTAATATCTGATTCGTGTATTATAACAGGCACCTTACAAATATAAGCCGCCAAAACAACCGGCACAGAAACAAAACCACCCTTTGAAAATATAACGTTTGGCCTTTCGGACCTAATGATTTTTAATGCGTCGCTAACACCCTTTGCAACCCTAAATATATCCGTAAAGTTTTTTAAATCAAAATATCTTCTGAGCTTACCTGTTGATATTCCAAAGTAGGTGACGTTTTGGCTTTCTACCAGTTCCTTTTCCATGCCGTTTTTTCCGCCTATATAAGCTATTGAGTAGCCCGATTGGCGCAGCCTAGAAAAAAGAGCAATGTTTGGCGTAACATGCCCGGCTGTGCCGCCGCCGGTAAGAATAATCTTTTTCAATATTTTCACTCCTTAAACAGCCTTAATAAGGCCGATAAAGCCCTGTTTGGGTTGACAACAATTTGAAAGTCTACGCTTTTTTCTATTATATTTATGTCAAAACATATTTTTAGAGCATGTTTAACAGGCTCTTATGCCGGCATAACATACATAAACATAAATACAATGTGAAAAGCACTGCCACCTAAAACAAACAGGTGAAATATTTCGTGAAAGCCGAACCATTTAAGCTTAAGATTAGGCCATTTAACGGCATAAATAACAGCACCTAAGGAATAGGTCAATCCGCCGAGCACTAAAAGAACAATTCCCATTGCCGGAATAGATTTAACAAGCGGCACAAAAGCGATTGTTATAAGCCAACCCATGCCTAAGTATATAACTGATGATAGCCATCTTGGCGCATCTATCCATAAAATCTTAAGCAGTATGCCTGAAGCGGCTACAATCCATACGAGGGACAAAATCGTCCAGCCCCAAACGCCTCTTAGAGGAACAAGGCAAACAGGAGTATACGTTCCTGCTATCAGCACAAAAATCATCATATGGTCTACCCGTCTTAATATTTTTACTACCCGCTCGGACACCGGCAGCATATGGTAAACTGTGCTGGCGCTATATAACAAAATAAGGGCAGCGCCAAATATTGCAAAAGAAACTACATGCCATACGGTTGCGTAAACGCAAGCGTTATAAATAAGCAGAATTGTAATCGGCCAAGCTATAATCGCTCCGATAAGATGGGTTAAGGCCGAAATTGGTTCCCGCATTTTATTCAACATTATAATCACCCCTTTACTAAAATGTTTAACCTAATAATAAACGTGTTACAACCTGACAATTATAATATATACTGTGAAATTATGCAACCTGATACTAAGAGCTTTTTACGTACTTCTTACCGTATCATAACCTTTCCTTAATAGTAACAAAAACCGTATCCCCCGGCTGCTTACCTATTTTTTGGCGTATTTCTTTTCTTACGCCTATTATATGGCAGGGTGTTTTCATTTTTACAAGACTGCCTTCGTAACTTTCGCCGTCAAAGGTTGCATAAACCTTAACCCGCCCCTTTCCAAACTCTTCTTTGACGTCATATGGAAATTCAACGTATGCGCCGTCAATATCCGGCACCTTTTTAAGCTCCCCGCAAAACTCATATGTTTTTTCGTTCATATTCAACCTCCTGCTCTAACCCTATAGTATATTATACCTTAATTATTTGTAATTAGTTGCTTTTAACAAAATCTTTATGCTTATTTTATTAAAAAAAATACTTGACATAATAAATGTAAAGTGATATTTTTAATCCATGATTAGCACTCGTCTTAGTAGAGTGCTAACAAACCCCAAAGGGCTAGACGTTTCAACCTGACGAATTGGATGTGATTGTATGCTTTTAAATGACAGGAAAATTAAAATATTAGAAGCCATAGTAAACGACTATATCCAAACGGCCGAACCTATCGGCTCTAGAACTATCGCAAAAAAATACGACTTAGGTATTAGCTCTGCGACCATACGGAACGAAATGAGCGATTTGGAAGAAATGGGTCTTATAATCCAGCCCCATGCTTCTGCCGGGCGGGTTCCTTCCGATAAAGGTTACAGGCTTTATGTCGATAAGCTGATGCACCATAGGGAGCTGGCGGAAAATGAGATTGAATTTTTAAAACAGCTTGTGGCAACAAACGTCAGTCATATTGATTATTTAATGCAGGAGACAGCAAAGGCCATTTCCGTATTAACAAAATATACAACAGTTGTAACGTCACCTAAGGCCTCTAAAACAAAAATTAAACATATTCAGCTTGTGCCCATTGACCGCTCTGAGTTACTGATAGTTTTAGTAGTAGACGGAAATATTGTTAAACATCATCAGATGAATATGGAGGATGTGCCGGGTTATGAGGAGCTTAACAACCTTTCTGTTTATTTAAACGAGGCTCTTAAAGGCACAACAATAGACACAATCAACAGAACCACCCTTTTGGAGCTTAAGGAAAAGTTTACCCAAAGCAGTCATTTGCTAATGCCGGTATTAGAAGCCGTTATCGGGATGTTAGAGACTCAAGATAACGTTCAGGTTTTTACAAGCGGTGTTAAAAACATCTTAGCCTTCCCTGAATTCAGTGATTTGGAGAAGGCAAAGGCTATTTTCCAGGCGCTTGAGGAAAGGGATATTCTTATTACCCTTTTAGAGCGGGAAAGCATGGATAATATTCAGGTAGTAATCGGTTCTGAAAACACCCTTTCCCAAATGAAGGATTGCAGCATAATAAAAGCCAACTACTTTCTTGAAAATTCATCCTTCGGCAGCATTGGGATAATCGGCCCGACCCGTATGGATTATGGTCAGGTTATATCTGTTTTGAAGGGTATCGTTAAAAATATTAATTCAGCTTTGCGGCTCTTATCGGGAGGATAAAAGCCCGGCTAATATATAGTATCGTATATTGAGAAAGGAGATAAAATGGTTAAGATGCAAGGTAAAAAAACAAAAAATGAAAAGGACATAAATATTAATTCAGAGGTTTTTAACGCCGCTGAAAAAAACGCGGCGGAAAATCAAGCCGAGCAACAGGCCGGTCAAACCGAGGTTACGGTTGAGGACACTGAAAATATTAAAGAGGACACGGCAGAAAAGAAATACGCAGAGCTTATGGATAAATATCTTCTCTCAGTAGCTGATTTTGATAACTTCCGCAAAAGAACCGTTAAGGAAAAGGCCGGGATGTATTCAAACGGCGTATGTGATACGGTTGCAAAAATTCTGCCTGTTGTAGATAACTTTGAGCGTGCCCTAACCGCTGTTGAAAACAAGGACGACAGCTTCTATAAAGGGCTTGACATGATTCTTAGGCAACTGATGGCCGCCTTTGATGACCTTGGCGTTAAAGTCATAGAAGCCGCCGGGAATAGCTTTGACCCAAATCTACATTCTGCCGTAGCCCACGTAGAAGACGCAAACTACGATTCAAATATCGTAATCGAAGAGCTGCAAAAGGGTTATCGGCTTAACGACAAAATAATCCGCCATAGTATGGTTAAGGTGGCAAATTAAATAACAATCAATGTTAAAAACGATATAATATTAGGGAGGTAAAAATTTATGGGAAAAATAATAGGAATTGACTTAGGTACAACAAACTCATGTGTAGCGGTTATGGAAGGTGGCCAGCCGGTTGTTATAGCAAATGCGGAAGGTTTTAGGACTACGCCTTCTGTAGTAGCCTTTACAAAAACTGGCGACAGGCTTGTAGGCGAAGCGGCAAAACGCCAGGCAATTACAAACCCGGATAACACAGTCTCTTCCATAAAGCGTAAAATGGGCTCCAACTATAAGGTTAATATAAACGAAAAATCTTATTCACCTCAGGAAGTTTCCGCTATGGTTCTGCAAAAGCTAAAGGCCGACGCAGAAAGTTACCTTGGCACAAAGATTGACGAAGCTGTAATTACCGTTCCAGCGTATTTTACAGACTCTCAAAGACAGGCCACAAAGGACGCCGGAAAAATAGCCGGTCTTGAAGTAAAGCGTATTATTAACGAACCTACGGCAGCCGCTCTTGCTTACGGCCTTGATAATGAAAAAGAGCAGAAGATTATGGTTTACGACTTAGGCGGCGGTACGTTTGACGTTTCGATAATAGACATCGGTGACGGCGTTATTGAGGTTCTTGCAACAAGCGGGAACAACAATCTTGGCGGCGACGACTTTGACGCAAGAGTTATGAAATATTTAATAGAAGAATTCAAGAAGCTGGAGAGCATTGATTTAGGCCAGGATAAGATGGCTGTGCAGCGTCTTAAGGAAGCGGCTGAAAAGGCTAAGAAGGAGCTTTCAACAGTTACTTCAACAAACATAAACCTGCCGTTTATAACAATGAACCAAGACGGCCCGAAACATATGGATATTACCCTTACAAGAGCTAAATTTGACGAACTTACTGCTGATTTGGTTCAGGCTACTGTTGGCCCTGTTCAAACAGCTATGAAGGACGCCGGTCTTAGCGCCGGAGATTTTGATAAGGTTCTTTTGGTAGGCGGCTCAACAAGAATACCAGCCGTCCAGGAAGCTGTTAAAAAGCTGACAGGCAAAGAGCCGTTTAAGGGTATTAATCCGGACGAATGTGTTGCTCTAGGCGCTTCTATTCAAGGCGGCAAGCTGGCAGGGGACGAAGGCGCAGGAAGCATACTTCTTCTGGACGTTACGCCTCTTTCGCTGGGCATCGAAACTTTGGGCGGCGTAGCAACAAAACTCATTGAGCGTAACACTACAATACCTACAAAGAAGCAGCAAATATTCTCTACTGCCGCCGATAATCAGACAGCCGTTGATATATTGGTTATTCAGGGCGAACGTCCTTTAGCTAAAGACAATAAAGCAATCGGCCAGTTTAAGCTGGACGGTATTATGCCGGCACCAAGAGGTATTCCGCAAATAGAGGTTACTTTTGACATAGACGCTAACGGCATTGTTCATGTATCCGCTAAGGATTTAGGCACAGGTAAGGAGCAAAAAATAGCAATAACCGCCAGCACAAACCTTTCCGACGAAGAAATCGACAAGGCTGTTAAGGAAGCTGAAATGTTTGCGGAGCAGGATAAGAAACGCAAAGAAATGATAGATATTAAAAACAACGCCGATTCTATGGTGTTCCAGGCTGATAAAATGCTAAGCGAAATGGGCGATAAGTTAGAGGAAGCCGACAAGGTCAAAATCACCGAAGAGCTTGACAAATTGAAAAAGTTAAATGAAAATGCACAAGCCGATTCTCTTACGGAGATGGAAGCAGACGCCCTTAAAGCAGCTACGGAAAGTTTGACAAACGTATTCTATGAAGTAAGCACAAAAATCTACCAGCAGGCAGGAGCGGCAAATGCCGAAGCAGGCGGCGCAGACTTTACACAAGGTAATCCCGGCGGCGGTGATGATGTAGTTGACGGAGAATACAAGGAAGTATAAAACAAGTTCTAAGATTAAATAAAGCAGGAGTTTATAATGGCTGATAAGAGAGATTATTATGAGACGCTGGGTGTTGCAAAAGGCGCTTCAGACGATGAAATAAAAAAGGCCTATAGAAAAATGGCGAAAAAATACCACCCGGATGCAAATCCGGGTGACGCCACTGCCGAATCAAAGTTTAAAGAAGTAAACGAGGCCTACGCTGTTCTTTCAGACAGCCAGAAAAAAGCGGCGTATGACCAATTCGGCCACGCTGCATTTGATCAAACGGCAGGCGGCGGTGGTGGCGGCTTCTACGGCGGCATGGATTTTAACATGAGCGATATTTTTGAAAGTGTTTTTGGCGGCGATATTTTTGGCTCGTCAAGGCACAGGAACGACCCACGCCGAGGATCAGATTTAAGAACGTCTATGCAAATTAAGTTTGATGAGGCGTTTTTCGGCTGCGAGAAGGAAGTTAGTCTTTCGGCAAATGAAGTATGTGATACGTGTAAAGGTTCAGGCGCTAAACCTGGTACTGTAGCCGAAAGCTGCCGCCATTGCGGAGGTTCAGGGCAAGAACGCTTCCAGCAGCAGACTATGTTCGGAACAATGACAAGCGTCCGAACATGCAGCATTTGCCGTGGAGAAGGCAAGATTATAAAAGACCCATTCGCTTCATGCCGAGGCACAGGTTTTGTTAAAAAAGCAAAGACATTAAAAGTCAATATTCCTAAGGGCATAGACAGCGGCCAAAGCATTCGGCTTGCAGGCAAAGGCGAGCCGGGGGAAAAAGGCGGCCCTTACGGGGATTTACTTATTACGATTTATGTTTCGCCACATAAGCTGTTTATAAGAGAAGGCATTAACCTTCGTATGGAAGTACCTGTTACATTCGTTCAAGCGGCTTTAGGTGGGGAGATAGTTATCCCAACTATGGAGCAGTCGGAGAGTTATACTATTAAGCCGGGTACTCAAACAGGCACTGTTGTAACGCTTAAAGGTAAGGGTGTACCAAGCGTTAAAAACAGCCGTATAGTCGGCGATTTAATAATAAGCCTTAAGGTAACAGTACCTACATCGCTGACAGACAAGCAAAAGCAGCTTCTTAAAGCTTTTGCGGATGAAATGGGTGAGGAATACGTCGACCATAAAAAAGGTTTTTTTGATAAGCTAAAAAATTCGTTTAAATGAGATAATGTGAAGAAAAGCGCTTCCAGTTTAGGG
>CAZEYG010000030.1:0-10528 GCA_964516575.1 uncultured Defluviitaleaceae bacterium | reverse complement strand
TGATACCTCCGCCCTCGTTCGCCTAAAGCGTTTTGAACCTGACACTCTTCCGGAAGATGTATACGAGAGTATATATACCTATTTTGATAACTTTGACCGATACGCCGAAATACCCGAAAGTCATCTGCTGTTATTAACCGGCTGGGGTTCCCCTGTGATACGCTTGTTTGACCCGGTATCCAAACGAGTGCTGCGTTCATTTACACCGCCCGAAACAGGTGGCGAACCTATGGATGAAGTGATGGGTTTCTATAAAGACCAGAATTTTATTAAGGCGGAATGTGTTCATTACAAAAACAGCGGCGGGGCGACAACAAACAACCTGATTTTTGAGATTCCTCCATTTAACGGACGTTCTGAATGGATGCTTTGCGTAATTAAAGGTACTGCCGAAGCAATACGCCATGAACAAGAATTTGTTGAAAAACTAACCGAAGCCGAGAATGCCCTTTCAGATAAACGGATTGGAGAAGCACTTGACATCTTGCAAAAGGCACGTTCCATGCCGGGTTACCGCCGTCATGGAGTATGGTTGGATTTGTTCCGTGAAACAACAAGGCATTGCCGAAAGCAACGGCTACTGGGTTTTTACCCCCTTCCGGGGTTTCAAGCAGAGGTGCAAGCGGATACTTTCTCTATTTCTGCTGACGGGAAACGGATTTTCGTCTGTGACGGTGACGACATTTGTATCATGGATGCGGAAACAGGCAAAAAGGTCATTGAGGACGATAACCTGTCCCAAGCCATTGTGGATGAGTTAAAGGCTGGAGATGACTATAAGGTTCATTCCCCCGACAAAAAGGTTGTCGCCGAAGGCAAGACTTCTTCCGAAAGTATCACCATTAGGGACGTTGCATCAGGCAGAGAGCTACACCGCTACAAGAAGGGAAGCAGCGGAACACCTTGCTTTTCGCCGGACGGGAAGTTTTTGGCCGCAGGTAGCTCCCAGGCGGTTTTGTTCTATGAACTGGCAAGGAGGGGCAATTTTTCCGACGGCCATGCAGATTTTTTCGCCGTAAACGGTGTGGATGTGGGGCCTGTGTGTTATACGTCAGACGGTGGGTTTATACTGACGGCTGGATATACAGATGGCTCCAACATATCTCTATCCGTGTTTGACATGCACGCCCGGGCACGTGTGCAAAGCAGGACACTTTATGGGCGGTATAGCGCCGGAAATGTAATTAGCTTTTCAGCAGATGACAGCTTTGCTGTTTCTGCCGGTGAAAAGCTTGTTCGTTGGGATTTTGACTGGGAATATGAGTTCCTCGGTTAGTTGGTTATGTACAAAAATATGAAGGGGTGAATGAGATGTTCGGTTTTAAAAAAATTGACGATGAATACACAGTTGTGGAGGAAATAACCAACGCCATTGTTAATTGGGCGGGCTTGAAGATGCCAAAAGACGATGTTAAATTTTACAGGGAAAAAAAGATGGGGCGAGATAAATTATGGGATTACGCTATATGGAATATTTTTACAAACGAAAAAATAAGTACGGATTTGGAAGTGGTTTTCGCCGGGCTTGATGTTTATACGGCTAAGACAAAGCTTGATTCTTTGAAAAATGAATTAAAAAAATCCAATGCTGTGCTCTTTCGTATATTAGGGTTAAGTGGTCGTTATTACGTCACCCATATCCCGGAAAAGAGCATGAAGAAGCTTCGGAATATTTTAGAGAACCATATAGCTTACAACATATGGTTTGATTTTAACATCGACAATATGATTAAGCTGCCCGAAGCACCTAAGCGTGAGAAAGTGAAAGTGCCGCCTCTGTCCCCTGATTCAAAAATTTGGAAGAGTATGGAAGCTATTGTGAAGATCGTTACCGTCCGTGACGAAGAATGTCTTAAAAAATTGCGGGAGGAACTTTCAAAGGAGCTGGAAGTGGACGAGGGCAGCGTAAAGGAGGAAGCTTATTGGCGTAAACTCTTGGGCACGTTTGAATCCCAATATTTATGGCTTCAAGATAACTTTGAAGCGGCTGACGTAATAGAAGAAGTCAGCTACGTTGTTAATCAAAACATAGGGCTAAATGAAAATGAAAAAATAGATTTTAGCGAGTTTTTTGTTCCTGATGATGTTGGGACATACAAGGCGCTGTCTATATTAGCGGGTGAGCTTGAGGATAAAAACATTCTGCTTGGGTTGATGGAAAGCCCGGATGAGAGGAATGGGCATGTTCGTGAAGATATAACCATTTATTTAATTGTTGCTGTCCATAACGGCGACAAGAGCACCTTGGAAAAACTGTTTGCCGATTGCGGCGGTGCTATTCACTTTGATTTTAACGACCCCAAACGGCTGGCTGCCCCGGTAAGGCAGGCGGGCGTGCTTATTAATTGGGATAGGCCGAAGCTTCCTGGAAGTGACGAGGAATAGGAGAAAGAAGATGAAAGAAGAAGAAAGAAGGTAACAGGATATAACATAAGATAAGATAACAGGAGGAACCCAATGGACTTATCCACTTCCATGAAATTTGTCATGATGCGTGCCGAAGCAGAGGCTGCAGCGGCAAGAACAACCACGCTTTTGCCCGAGTTTATTTTTCTTGGGATACTCAAACTCTCGGAGCTTTCCGCAGAGGAATTTGCCCCGGATTCCCGGCATAAGCAGGAGATAAACGAGGATATCGGAGCAGTAAAAGCGAAATTGCTACGCATAGGCTTAGATTCCTCTCGCACCCGGGCACTGCTTCGAGGTGTGGTGGCAAAAGGCATTTCCGGTGATGAACAAGCTCTTGTCCGCTATCTAACCAATGCCTCCATAAACGCCAAGAATCGTGGCATGGAGGATATTTGGGCGCAGGATATGTTGTGCGCCATACTTAAAAACTTAACCAGTGTTATGTTGCAGGTTCTGCCCATTAAAAACAAGGATGAAGCGGTGGCACAGAAAACCAATGATTCCCATGAACAAGCAGAAGAAGCTGAAAAAACCGGCGACGATCAAAACAATGAAATGAGCCGTGATTTCCTGCCCACTCTGACAAACCGCTTGCGCCATATGCGGGCACAGTTGCTTTCCACGGTACACGGGCAGGATCATGTGGTTCATGCCTTTGTGGAGGGGATGTTCGCCGCCGAGGTACTGGCCGCTAGCGATGAAAAGCGCAAACGTCCAAGAGCCATATTCGTGTTTGCGGGGCCTCCCGGTGTGGGTAAAACATTTCTGGCGGAGCAAGCGGCCGAAGCCCTCGCCATTCCTTATATACGTTTCGACATGTCCAGCTTTTCCGACCATCAGGCATACATGGGGCTTGTGGGTTTTGAAAAAAGCTATCAAGGCGCAAAACCCGGCACATTGACAGGTTTTGTTAAAGAAAACCCCCATTGCATTTTACTCTTTGATGAAATTGAAAAAGCACACTTAAATACCATTTATTTGTTTTTGCAAGTTTTAGACGCTGGTAGATTATCCGACCGCTACTCTGACGAGGATATTTCTTTTAAGGACACCATTATCATCTTCACAAGCAATGCCGGACGTTCTCTTTACGAGGGGGATGCCAAGCAAAACGCCGCCGGAGTTCCCAGAAAGACATTGATTAATGCCCTTGAAACAGAAAAGAACTCACAGAATGGGCAACCCTTTTTTCCAGCGGCCATCACAAGCCGCATGGCCACAGGTTGGCCGTTGCTGTACAGCCATTTGCAAGCTCACCATCTTGAAAAAATCAGTCAAGGGGAGCTTAACCGTTTTTGCGGGCTGTTTGAAAAGCAGTATGGCGTACATGCGGAGGCTGATTCGCTTGTTCCAACCGCATTACTCTTTGCCGAAGGCGGAGCGGCGGATGCCAGAACCCTTCGTGCACAGACCGAACTTTTCTTCAAAAACGAAGTGTTTAAAGTTTGCCGCTTGTTTAACGAGGAGAATTTTGGTGCCATACTTTCGGAGCTTGATAACCTTAGATTTACCGTTGAAACAGACAAACTTCCCGCCGATGTGAGGCCGTTGTTCTTTTGTGACGAAAAACCGGAAATACTGCTCTACGGAAGCCCAATTTTTGCCCAGCGTTTTAGGAAACACCTACCCGGATATGTGATGTACGATACGCAGAGTGTTGAGGAAGCATTAACCATTGCCGGGGAAAAGGATATTCGGCTGGTCATTTTGGATATCGCCGAGCAAAGTATTTCGGTAGATGAAATGGATTTGACAGCTACTGTGTATGAGGGGCAAGAACAGCTTATGATGTCTGGCGGCGCTTTTGACTTTGCCCCAATGGCAGCCGGTGCGCTACGGGATGGAAACCGCCTGTTTAACACATTGCACGAAAGATTGCCGGAAATACCTGTCTATTTGCTTGAAACCATAGCTTTTCCAATTGATTCGGAGTTGCTTATGAGCTTTGTCCGTGCAGGTGTTCGGGGTAAACTGTCAGAACCTTTGGAAGATTTCACCGTGTTTGAAGACGAGCTTGCCGCCATTTGCCGGGAGCTTTATATGCAGAGTGTGGCGGCACGTTTGGCTTCCGAGCGCAAGGTTTTGTGTTTTGAAACAGCGCCGAGACTCAGTGACGATGGGTGTGAAATTATCATAAGACTGCGAAATTTCTCGTTAAAGCTTGCAACGGAAGCGGACGATGCTGGCAGCGTGCTGGACGATGTTGAAAAGCCCAACATTCGCTTTGGTGACGTTATCGGCGCAGGTGAAGCCAAAGATGAGCTTAAATTTTTTATTGACTACTTAAAAAATCCAAAAAAGTTCACCGCCCAAGGCTTAAAGCCTCCTAAGGGCGTACTTCTCTACGGCCCTCCCGGCACAGGTAAAACAATGTTAGCTAAGGCCATGGCTGGGGAATCTGACGTAGCGTTTATTCCCGCCGTAGCCAGCAGTTTTGTCACAAAATATCAAGGAAGTGGACCCGAGGCGGTGCGTGCCCTTTTCAAAAAAGCCCGGAGATACGCCCCGGCTATTATCTTTATTGACGAGATAGACGCTGTGGGCAGAAAACGCGGAGAATCCAATACTTCTCACGGAGAAGAAATGGCGCTTAATGCCCTGCTAACGGAAATGGATGGCTTTTCTGTAGATCCTAAACGCCCTGTGTTCGTTTTGGCGGCAACAAATTTTGATGTGGAAGAAGGACAAGGCGGAATGGGTGTAATTGATGGGGCACTTGCCCGCCGCTTTGACCGCAAAGTGTTGATTGACCTGCCCAATGCAGTTGAACGGGAACAGTTTTTCCGCATGATGTTGTCTAAAAACAAAACCCACACGGTATCAGATGATATGCTCATCCGTATCGCCTCTCGTTCCGCCGGAATGAGCCCCGCCAATTTGACTTCTGTTGTGGAGTTGGCCAACCGCATGGCCGTAAAAGCAAAAACGCCCCTTAACGATGGGATTTTAGACGAAGCCTATGAGCTTACGAAGCATGGTGCAAAGAAGGAATGGGGTTATGAATACTTGGAGCGTGTTGCCCGTCATGAAAGCGGACACGCCTTTTTGTGTTATCTTGGCGGCAATACCCCCGCCTATCTTACTATTGTAGCCCGTGGAGGGCATGGCGGATATATGGAGCATTCGGCGAAGGAAATGGGGTCTCTTTCCACCAAAGAGGAGCTTATCAACCGAATCCGCACCAGTCTTGGCGGACGGGCGGCAGAAATTGCCTACTACGGCGAAAAAGACGGCATTTCTACCGGCGCATCAGGGGATTTAGAGCAGGCAACAAACGTGGCCAAAGCCATGATCATCCGCTACGGCATGGATGAGTCATTCGGCCTAGGCGTTATGGGACAACAAGAAGCAGCTTCTTCTGCGGAGCTTAAAAAACGTGTTAACGAGATTTTGGGGGAGGAAATGCGTAACACAATTGAAATCATCAAAACGAACAAACTCCGAATCGATCGTATGGTATCCGCTCTTATGGAGAAGAACAAACTCACTGGCGCCGAGATGGAGGAATTGCTTGTTGATTGAAACTTTTCTGAAAAATCATGCCTGTCTAACCTGTTATGCTATAGATATGAAAACAGAGAGGGGGTTTAGAGATGTTTTTTATAACAGGTGATACGCACGGATGGTTTTCACGCTTCAAGGAAGCTTGGTTTCCTGAACAAAAACACATGACAAAACAAGATTATGTGATTATCTGCGGCGACTTTGGTTTGTGGGATGATTCGACTGACCAAAACCATTGGCTTGACTGGCTTGAACAAAAGCCCTATACCACCTTGTTTGTAAGTGGCAATCACGACAATTATGACATGTTGAAAACAATAACTGTAACCAAATTTTGCGACGGAAATGCCCAGTTTATTAGACCATCGGTTATACATCTGATGCGTGGACAGGTGTTCACAATAGACGGCAAACGTTTTTTTACTATGGGTGGGGCTTCCTGTCACGATATTAACGACGGCATATTGTCTATGGATGACCCGGATTTTGAAGAAAAAAAGAAGACCCTAGACGAAAAAGGCGGAATGTACCGCATTGAGCATTTAAGCTGGTGGAAGGAAGAGCTGCCTTGTGAGGAAGATTACAAGACGGCTTGGGAAAACCTTGAAAAGGTAGGTTATGAAGTAGACCATATCATCACTCACTGCCCTCCAGACAGCATACTTAGGTTACTTTGGCTTATGGGAGCGAAAGGATACAAGTCAGACACCCTAACAGAATTTCTAGAGCAAGTAAAAGAAAAAGTCAAGTACAAAAGCTGGTACTTCGGGCATTACCACAGAGATGAACAGATTATTGACAACCACTACGTGATGTATGAGGAAATTGTGCCGCTTGAAAATGAGGTGCAAGATGTCTGATGATGTAAATAAGGTTTATGAATATCTATTGGCAAGCGTTAACTATGTTTTTGATGGATATGTTCCGTATAACATTTGCCCGTCTGCAAACGAAAAAAAGCTGTCACTATGCAAATACATTTTATGCAAAAACACCAGCGGCGGAACAAAAGTGTATCAAGATAACGGCCAAACAAGCGTTATTGAAAGCAGGTTTGAAAGTTGGCTTGAAGCCTACCCCAGTCACAAAGCGCAAATCCCGCAAGATGTACTCATTAATTTGCTTCACATTTTATCGAAGAAGTATGATAATCACGGCGAGGTTGCCTTTACCACCAGCGAAAAGGACTGGTATGACCTTGACGAAAGTTATGAAGAGGTTAGGTGTTTTGCTGTAAATGAGCTTGACAAAATGGGTAACCCTCATTTTAATATAAGCGCTTTTGATTGGGTTTTAAGCGCTGATGAATAGTTATGCCGCACTGCATATGCACGGTCAAGCGGCAATCGTAGCTTTTCAGCGTGAGGTTTCGCTCCTGCATTGCCTCGTTTTTGCTATAATGATATTATTAAAAAGATAATAGCCCGATACTTAGCTTTCGGGCTATTATCTCATCCTGTCGCTTGCTGCCTGACTAACCTCAATAAACTTTCTAAGCCCCAAAGCTTCATACTCCTGTTTATATAATTCCCATTCCGAATCGTCGTAAATATTACGCCTCCCAACTATAAAATCAACAACAGTTGCACGGACATGTTCTTCCAAAGCACTGCGTATTTCTGCAATTTCCGCTTCCTCGGCTGGTGTAAATATGAGAGCGCCCACATACTCTTCCGGTTCGCTTGCTACATATTTTAAAGCAGCTTGAGCGTTCATATACTCTCCGTCTGTAGTGTTGCCGTCCCATGTAACGCCACCGCTGTATTTTGGTCTTGATATATATGGGCCAATTTGCATAATATGCTTGTTTTGCGGCTTATTCCAAATCTGATTAATGATACGTATTGTAGCCGGGGTTCCGTATATGCTGATATCACCCGGCGACGCAAATTCCCAATCCACATCTTTTTGACCGTATCTGCCCATAAGGCAGGCTTCCTCACTAAGCATTAAATCAAACAGCTTAAACACCTCCGCCGGGTTTTTACAAGCTGAAGTAATAACTCCATTTGGTTTTGGTAAGGGTAAGCTGACTGACGCTAATCTGACTCCCTTAGGCCCTTCGAGGGGGCCAATCGCTACATAACGCTCCATAACCTCAGGTGAATTTTGAAGCACGGTTCGGGTAATTCCCGCTGTAGTGAAAGCGCCTAAAATATCCTTCGGGTCATTTGCCATTTGTTGAAGCTGCCTGTCGTCCTGTGTAAAGCTAAGCGGGGATAGTAATTCCTCATCATACAACGAACGTACATAAATAAGAGCCTGCCGCCATTCATCACGTATAGGCGCAAAACTCAGTTTTCCGTTCTCCTTTAGTAACCTGCAATGTTTTTCGTTATTATATATAAAAGCTCCGAAAAGGTAATCATAAGGCTGTTTTGAATAGGTATACTCTGTGCCGCAAAGGGGTATTTCATCTATAACGCCGTTTCCGTTAGGATCTTCTTTTGCAAAAGCCTGCAAAACTTCTTTAAACTGCTCTGTTGTAGAAGGAGCAGACAAGCCGAGATTGTTAAGCCAGCCTTTGTTAATCCACATAATTTGCCTGTATCTAGTAATAACAGACGAGCTAAAACCGGGCATATAATAAATATGTCCATCTGAAGCAGTCATTAGCTCCTTGAAGTTATATTCATCTAATTCATCAAAAACCTTTTTAATGTTTGTTCCATACTGCTCAATGTATTCATCAAGTTGGATAACTGCACCGTTTTGTGCAAAAAGCTGCAAACCAATGTTGCTAAACAGCTCATGGCTTTCAAAGCCAATATAAGCATCAGGCAAGTTTTCACCTGTCGAAAGCGCAATGCGCGCAAGTTGTTCAGCGTCATTAGCAGGAAGCCAGGTCATTTCAATCCGGTGTCCCGTTTGCTGCTCCAGCCAAAGCTTGTAAGTATTAGTCTCCCAATCCTCAATATACTGATTTTTCGGAGCAGCCAAACGAATAACCGGACGTGTATCTTCAAAGCTCACATCCTCGGTTTTACTGCAGGCCGCAAGATTAACTAATAATAAACATATTAAAATCAGGCAAATAATACGGCTGTTTTTCATTAAAAACTCCTCACTTTTCTAAAAGCCTGTTTAATAGTATAATATAATTATTATATTATAGCGGTATTACAATTGCAATGGCATGTGCCGCAAAAAAGGAGGTATCAGATTGTATACCGTATTTCTGGTTGACGACGAGCCGATTGTTTTAGACAAGCTAAAAAATAATCCTGTATTTATGGAATGTGGTTTTGAGATAAGCGGAGTATGCACAAACCCTGCCGCCGCCATTGAGCAAATCTGCAAGATAAAGCCGGATGTAATATTTTCTGATTTAAAGATGCCGGGGCTTTCCGGCACTACTATGATTATGCAGCTAAAGAACAAGGGTATACAAAGCGAATGTGTTATTATAAGCGCATACGGCGAATTTGCAGAGGCTCGGCATTTTTTTGTAAACGGCGGGTTTGATTATTTGCTTAAGCCTGTTTCAGAGCACGACCTTGCCGCATTACTTGACAAACTCTCAGAAACGCTGGATAAGAAAAATCGAGAGCCTAAAGCCTTGCCCCAATCCTTGTCCCCTGAATTTAATATGATTTTAAAGTATCTTAAAGAAAATATAACCGAGAAACACTCCTTAGAATCAATGAGCCAAATGTTCGGCCACAACCCAAACTATATTTGT
Source organism: uncultured Defluviitaleaceae bacterium (assembly GCA_964516575.1). Lineage (GTDB taxonomy): Bacteria > Bacillota > Clostridia > Lachnospirales > WRBF01 > CAZEYG01. Next base: position 933 of record CAZEYG010000030.1, on the reverse strand, counting down.
AATCTATTTTCTCAGCATTTAAATACAACCTTTATATCCTATATCACTTCTCTTCGCATGAAAGAAGCCGGGCGGCTGCTGCGGGAAACGAACAAGGCTGTAAAGGAGATTGCGTTATTATGCGGATACAATGATTACTTTTATTTTTGCAGAGTTTTTCGTGAATACTACAGGTGTACCCCTACGGGTTATAGGGAGGAAAACAGATGAAAGGCCTGTCGCTGCAAATAAGGTTTGCTTTTGTATTAGCTGTCCAGGCTACTCTAATTTTATTGTTTTGGTTATATTATCATTTGGCTACTCTTTCAAACATTGAGAAATCAGCCTATGATAATGCGTCAATTTCAGCCGAAAAACTTCTTTATGAGATTAGTAACGAGTTTGAGCATATGAGAATCGTTTGTAATGAAATTGCAAGCTCCTCTGAAATTCAGAGCTTTTTATCTGAAAAGGATGTAAAGACTTATTATTCAATGGCTGTTAACGTATCTGAAATGGTTAATAAAACAGCGTTCCCTATATCCGCCTCAGACAGTATTGTTATATTTAATTCTGACGGTGAGTTTTACCGCTTCTCTGGTGGGTTAAGTAATGCCGCCTGCAATAAGGTTTATACGGCTTTTCAAGGGTCGGCAGTTGTTTATACTGTTATAGAATTAGACGGCCTCTCCTATTTTTGCCATAGCAGCCCGGTTTTGTCCCCAACCCGTTACCAATCCGTCCATATAGGAAACGTCGTTATGTTAACAGCCATATCAAAAGCCCGGCGGCTTCTTGAAACAGGTGGCGCCTCTAATGCCGATATGGTAATAATGGCGAATGATTCGGTGATTCTGTCTAATCGTTCTGAAATCGAAGGAATAAGTGCGCTTGAGCTAAAATCCTTATACAGCGACATAATTTATACGAATTTAGAAAACGCTCAATTACAGG
>CAZEYG010000029.1:0-10757 GCA_964516575.1 uncultured Defluviitaleaceae bacterium | reverse complement strand
CGCCTTTGGAAATGGACGGCGTTAAGCATTATATGATTGATATTTTGTATCCTGACCAAGAGTTTTCAGTTGCGGCTTTTAAGGAAATGTGTACTAAATACATTGAGCAAATATGTAATGAAGGTAAAATACCTATACTTGTTGGCGGAACAGGATTTTATATAAATTCAGTCATAAGAAACAATCAGTTCACAGAAGCTGCCGCCGACTTAGAATACAGGGAACAGCTTTACCGGCTTGCAGAGGAAAATGGTAACGAATATCTTCATAATATGCTGAAAAAAGTAGACATGCCTTCAGCCGAAGTTATCCACTTCAACAATGTTAAGAGAGTCGTAAGAGCCCTTGAATACTTCGCCCAAACAAAGGAGCCCATATCCCGGCATAATATGGCCGAGAAGGAAAGAACCTCTTTCTATAACGAGGTCTTGATTGTTTTAAATATGGAGCGAAATTTGTTATATGAGAGAATCAATAGAAGGGTAGACGACATGATAACAGCCGGCCTTTTGCAGGAAGTTGAAGAGTTGCTTTCAATGGGTTATGGTAAAGAGCTTATCTCAATGAAGGCCATAGGTTACAAGGAAATAATAGAGCATTTATGCGGCAACTATTCGCTAAACACATCTATTGAAGATATTAAAACAAATTCACGGCGTTTTGCCAAGCGGCAAGTAACATGGTTTAAAAACCAAACCAACGGTATATGGATTGATGTCTCGGAGGACAGCGATATACTTGAAAGTAAAATACTTGAATCAATTAAAAAGGCAGGCATAATATGACAGAAATAAAAAGCGCCAGGCAATACCTGGCGAACGAGTTCAGCATAAATGCGAAAGTTCTTGACCTTTGCAGCCAGGCTGAAAAAGACATTTTCCATATATTCTATAAAATAGATGAGGTTGCAGAGCTTAACCAACTAAAGGTTTTAAGAGCTATGCAAAAAAACAAATTGTCGGATATTCATTTTGCGGCAACAACAGGATACGGCTACGATGATATAGGGCGGGATACGCTGGAAAAAATATATTCCCATGTATTTAACACAGAAGATGCTTTGGTCAGGCCTCAAATAGTATCGGGAACTCATGCTCTTACTGTTGCATTATTTGGTAATCTTAGATATGGGGACGAAATATTATCGCCTGTGGGAAAGCCTTATGATACGCTGGAAGGGGTTATCGGTACAAGAAAAACAAAAGGCTCCCTTATTGAGCACGGCATAACCTATAAACAGGTGAACCTTTTGCCGGATGGTCAAATTGATTTTGACGGCATACGTAACGCTATATCAAACAAAACCCGGCTTGTTACAATACAGCGCTCAAAGGGTTATGAATTTAGGCGCTCATTAAGTATAGACGACATACGTTGTATTGTTAAAGTTGTAAAAGCTGTAGACAGCTCTATTATATGTATGGTAGACAATTGTTACGGAGAATTTGTTGAATCGTTAGAACCTTGCGACGTAGGCGCTGATTTAGCTGTTGGCTCCTTGATAAAGAATCCCGGAGGGGGCTTAGCCCCAGTTGGCGGCTATATTGTAGGCAAAAGTGAATTTGTAGAAAATGCGGCTTACAGGCTAACGGCACCGGGTTTGGGTAAGGAGGTAGGCCCTATGCTTGGCGTAGCTACGCAGCTAATTCAAGGATTGTTTTTAGCCCCTCAGGTTGTTGCCGCTAGCCTTAAAAGCGCTGTTTTTGCAGCAAGGATATTTGAGCTGCTGGGTTTTGATGTAATACCTGGTTCAGATGACAAACGGAGTGATATTGTACAAGCTATTAAGCTGAATAATGCTGAAAATATAATTGCTTTTTGTGAGGGTATTCAAAAGGGTGCGCCCGTAGACAGCTTCGTAGCGCCTAAGCCGTGGGTTATGCCCGGATATGATTGCCCGGTTATAATGGCGGCCGGTGCTTTTGTTCAAGGCTCGTCAATAGAGCTAAGCGCCGACGCACCGATGAAAGAGCCTTATTCAGTTTATTTACAGGGCGGGCTTACATGGTTCCATGGAAAAACAGGGATTATTATCGGTATAGATGAAATGCATAAAAAAGGACTACTCTCATTATAATACACACCAACTATTCGCTAAAGTTGTCTTTAGCGAATAGTTGTGCTATAGGAATCCCCTATTTTTTATTGGCCTTAAGACCATATATCATTTTATAACGTGTGTATATAAAATGTGGACTATGCATATGTATAGAAACTATTTCGGCATGAGGATGGTCTATTGACGTAAACGGCACGCTGCTAGTGCCTATACCTATGGCATTTCCGCAAGCAAAGACACATGACGTGTTTAAGAACATTTCGTCCAAAAGACCTTCCTTCATAACATGATGACAATATACAGGAGATTCAACTAACAGCTTTTTCATACCCATGGCTAACGTTGTTTTAAACAGCTGCTTGGAATTGGTTTCATTCTCACTCCCGGTAACAATAACACAGACTTTGCCTTTTCCTTCTTCCGTTAACCTTTTAATAAGCGCTTTATTTTCGTCGCTATCCGGCTTTGGCATAACAAAATAATCATGGGTTATTTCCTTTTCTATATTTTTAAAGCCGTTTGGAGAAGTTGCTATAATTACGGGGAAATCCTCATAAGCGAAAACGTCATGGGTATAAGGAATGTTTTTGCCTGTAGACGTAACGATTATAGTGTATGGCGCAACGCTCATACCACTTGCACGTCTAGCTTCAAACAAATCCTCATCATAAACGCTGCCGGTAAAGTTCGGCTCTCTAACTAATGTACCTGAGCCTGTAATAAGAGCGTCACTGTTTGCTCTTAACATAGCGAGCATCCAGTAATCACATTTTCCGCCGCCAGCATCAAGCATATTGTTTGTTGCGATAAGTGGCCCTAGTCCGTCGTCTGCAAAAGCTATCTTTCCGTCAATGGATGTTACATAAGAAGCGTAAACGATTGGTCTGTCGTCGGGCATATCCCCAAACATCAACTCTCCGTAAACATCATTGATTTTTTTGCAGGAAAGGCCTTTTGATGTGTAACCCATTTTACTTGTGTTATCAAAAATTCTTGTTAGCTTTATTTCATCGGTATCATAATGGATTTTTACAATTGCCACTCTGCTCCCCCCTATTCGTTTAATAATCATATTATACATGTTATAAGGTTTTTGTAAATATAAAACGCTGATTATTAACAAACAGTAATCAGCGTTTATAATAACATTATTTAACTAAAAGTACTTAAGATAATGCCTGTTAATTAGATCGCGTTATGAGTAAAGCAAACTATATGACATGTCGGTAGTTGGTGTCTATTGTGTAACAAAATTTGAATAAAAAATTTCGATATTGCCCTTGTTATGTACAATAATTTTGTCTAACATAATTCTGCACACCTCATCACTAAAAACTGTACAAGATGTTAACCCGTCTATTATGTTGTTGGTTTCCTCTGTAATGGTTTGTTGGTTTGGTGAGTCGATTTTTTTATTGTTTAGTTTTTCAAAATTTTCATATAAATTTTTCAGGTGAATGTCATAATAGTTATTCATATTATGTAAATCTGTCTTTGAAATGCCGCCTTCAAAATACAAGTCTATAACTCGACGTTTTTTATCCGTAATTTTTTCTATTTCAGCATTTGCCTTATTTAGAGCCTTATTAATTTCTGTTTGAGTATCTGTCTCATTTAATACTTTGGAAACAGCGGCTTTTACTTCATTTTTAACATTTTCTTTATCCTCAATAATCTTTTCCAGGTCAGCTAGAAATAACCGCTTTATGACTTCTTCAGACAACATTCTATTAGTGCAGCCGATTTCTTGACCCTGTGCATTAATCTTAAGTGCCCCATATTTTGCGTGTTGTCCGCATTGCCAGGTTTTGCGGATTGTTCCGTTTGAACCCTTGCGTCTGCGCCCTACATACTTATAACCACATATGCCACATTCTATCTTACCCGAAAAAACATAACGATTGGAGTGTTTGTAATGTTTTTCGTTTTTATTGACAGAGCGGCGTTTCATTTCCTCTTGAGTTCTATCGAAAACTTCTCTGGTTATAATCGGCTGATGATTGTTTTGAATTAAAACAAACTCCTCTTGGCCTTTATTTATTACAGATTTATGGTTTAAATAGTCAGGAGTATACGTTTTCTTTTGAAGCAAATCACCGCAGTATTTCTCGTTTTGCAAAATTTTGTATAGGGAGCTGCCGTACCATTTTTTAGAGCCTGTTTTGGTTAAGTGTCCGTCGTTTTCAAGCTCTTTTGATATGGTGTTTACGCCTTTATTTTCTTCAAGGTATTTTTTGAATATAAGCCTTACAACTTCTGCTTCATGATTGTTTATTGTAAGTTTGCCATTCTTAATATCATAACCAAGAATACTGCTACCAAAAGCAATACCTGCTTCCATTCGCCGCTTTTGCCCCCATTTAACACGTTGTGAGGTTTTCCGGCTTTCCTCTTGTGCTATGCTAGACATAATTGTAAGGCGTAATTCGCTGTCAGCGTCAAGGGTAAAAATATTGTCGTTAAGGAACAAAACACCTATACCCTTGTCTTTTAACTTTCTTGTGTAGTAGATACTGTCTAATGTATTGCGGGCGAAACGGCTTATTTCTTTTGTGATTATCATATCATACAAACCCGTTTCGCCGTCTTCAATCATTTTGTTAAAAGCTTTTCGTTTACGTGTATTAGTTCCCGTTATACCTTCATCGGCGTAGATTTGAACAAGCTGCCATTCCTTATTACGGTTTATGTAATCGTTAAAGTATTTTTTTTGGCTTTCAAGAGAATTTAACTGGTCGGTTTTATCGGTCGATACCCTGCAATAAGCGACTACACGCTTCATTTTCGACAGTCCTTTCCTTTTTGTCTTGCTTGAGTATCTCGATGGCTTGTTTAGCCTGTTTTTCTGTTAAAAGCTCCTGCTTGTAAAGCTCCTTTATAATACCTATCTTGAAATTTAATAAAACACTTTTTTCTTGCATAACACCACCAGTAAATTCTATTGATATAACTGGTTGTCTTATGCCCATATTTTAATACAGGATAATATAAGATCTTGTTAAGCAAAGAAGTTCATGTTGATAAAAACTTAAGACCGGTCAATTATAATATAAGGCTGTAGCTGGTATGGCTTTGGGGCAATGGCACGATCCTGCCACATATTAAACCATCGCTCAAGCGGATAATAGTAATAACCATCCTGCCAGTGATCCGAGGTATCGTATGGATCGGCAAAAATCAATATATCGTCGCCGACTCCGGGCGTACCGTTGTTGTCATACCCGATAATAACCTGCCAGTGACCGTCCCAATCCCCCCATTCCACCATAATCGGGCGGTTCCCTTTCAGGTTGGAAAGCAGCCACTGAACGAAAAATGAATCTTTAGCATCTTTCACCCAAAGCTCAGTATCGTCGCTGTTCTCAGAGGCGTAGAGGGAAGCGGAAGCAAATGTTGGCGGATAATTGCCTGTGTCATTTTCACAAACCCCGTCATCAGCCGTCAGAATATCATCGGGTCGGCCGTTGGGGCGATAACTCGTTTCGACTACCTTAAGCCCTTTAGCTGACGAAAAATAATGGTAAAGCTGTTCGACATTAGTACCATAATCATTTGGGTTAACGGCGCTTCCGGGTTTTGCGCCGGGAGTGCTTCTGTCGGTGTGTGTGCCCATGGCCTCGGCAAGGCGTAATTCGGTTTCATCGGTAATACCGAAATGGTACAAAACCATCAGCGCAGCAACGTTTCCGCAAGACCATTCCGTCGTCTGCTGCATAGTTTTAAAGCCCTCTATCAGCGTTAGGTTTTCATCCGATTTTATGCGAAAGAAATCCGGGTTGACATAATAACGTGAGTTCGGGTTGTCGCCGGAGTTTTGATAAGAGTTGGCTCCAACACCTTCATTAAGGTCAACGGCGGCAATTGTTTCGCCTTTTTGCTTAACGGTTTTAGCATACACCGTATTCAAAACATCCTTAGCTGCCGGGGATTGAGCGTACCCGGTAATAGCTAAGAGCAATAACGTAATTATAATAACAGTTATACCGGCTTTTTTCATACAAATGCCCCTTTATATTATTAATAAGTTGCGTTTTACTAATCTCATTAAAACATTGAATAAAGACGTAGTGTTTTTGCTACAATCCAGGGAGTCGGCGATAAAGAATATTCGTAGAATAAATGCAAGAAGTCGACTAAGACGTGTAGTAAAAAGACAAGCTTTTATCAACATTTTAGTGGGTGATTAGTATTACGGCGGCAATCACATACTTGACCGTATTGCCGCCTCAATTCTTTTTGTTACTGATAATATCCCGATTTATATGCCTTTGGAATGCATCATATTAAAGACAACCTGAACAAGTTCAGCTTTTGTAGTAAGCCCTGTAGGGTTAAGTTTGTCGCTGCCGCTACCGCCAATAATACCAAGATTGTAGATTACTTCTATTGCCGCTTGAGCCTCAGGTACGATAAGATCCGCATCTTTGAAATCTGAAAGTTTTTTCTCAGACGAAATAGAAGCCGGAATAACCTTTTGGTAATTCAGCACTTGATAAACAAGTACAAACAACTCCTGGCGCATGATTTTATCCGATTCATTAAAAGTTTCCGGGAGAAGCTGGGCAGCCTTTAGCTGCTCAATTGTTACGGTCAGACTTAATGCTTTAGTAATAAGAGCTATTGCTTCGCCTTTAGTTACTTCTGTTGATCCATTAAAAAGTTCACCTTCAGCCGGAGATAAAACGCCGCCTTGTATCATCGCAGTCACTGCCGGATAATACCAATTCTTTTCGGTTACATCGGAATAAACCTTAAGCTCTTTAACCTTAGGTTCTTCTGCTTTGGATTTTTCTGCTTTAGGTTCTTCAGATTTAGGTTCTTCTGCCTTTGCTTCGTCTTTAACAAGAAGCTGGGTGATTGACTTTGCTATAAGAGTATGTCCGGCCTTGTTAGGATGAGGGTCTAGAAAGGTAGCAGGATTTGTTGCGTTCATTAGCTCGGCTGTTGAATTATTAAAAGCTTTATACACATCAACTACGAAATAGTCACCCGTTTTGGCTCCGCCTGAAATAATTTTATTAAGTGTGCTCACGCCGGCGTCGATGATTGTGCTTATGCCTACAATACCCTTATAGGGATTAGCGATTGTTTGAACGACAATGGAAGCTGTTGGGTTTTTTTCTCTTAGAGACAAAATAATTTGTGCTAAATTTTCAGTGTAAGCAGATGCTACTTTAGGATACTTTGCGGCAATAGACGTAAGCGCTCCATTAATTTTGGCAAGAGTATCAGTATCGTTTGTTTTATAAGCAGCAGCAGACATAACCTGAATATCCTTAGAAAATGTAGGCGATGATAAATCCAGACCTAGGGCTGAGCTTATTTCGGTAAAAAATACGCCTAATAAATCGTTGCCACCGATGGTAATTGAGATTACATTTGCATTAGCTACGGTTTTTGCCACGTCCTCGGGCATACCCTTAACCAAAGCAAGTAGTTCGGAGGAGTCAAGACCGTCCGATGCAAGATTTAAGGTGGTTAGGTTCATTTGTTCTGCAAGTATATTAACATAGCTGTCGGATGCATAAGGTTGGGGGGTTGTTATGTAACCTTCAAGTCCATAACCTGTTGAAATGCTGTCGCCTAATACGACAAGTGTGCCTGCCTGTGCTGCCACTGGCACAGTGAAGAATGACATCAGCGCCGAAACAAGGCATAATGTCAACAGCAGGGATGTGATGCGTTTTTTCATTTGAATACCTCCTTAGGTTTTATATGCGGCAGTAAGCTGTCGCATATATAGGTAAATCAATTATATCATAATTTTTTGCATACGGCTATAATAGCAGTTAAATACCATTGAATACCTTGAATAAAAACGCAAGCATATTACCCCGGCAGTGAAAAATATCATTTTTCGCTGCCGGGGTAATATGTCTAAACAAGCTCTTATATACAAGATTTCCATTCTATATTTTTATAAGAATAAGTTACATATATAAAACTAAATAGGTATAATGCAAATTGCCCCTAATGGGTTGCCAACAAACTGATAATTATTTGCCTCCACATTACCAAATGGGCCATAAACCCCTGTACAAGCACTGCCTATTGGGCAAGACGGAGCTGCACCAACGCAAGCCAAAAGCCTTACACAATTGCAGTCAGCAGACAATAACACACCTGTAAATCCACTGCCGGATATTCCGCCGCTTTCAGTAAAAATTGTAACGGTTTTGCCAATATTGCAAATCAGTGATTCAATAAGTCCGTTTACATATGCTTCCATACTTCTTACTCCTTTCATAGATTAGTTGAAGTGATTAAGTTGAAGTTGTACACTTCTGATTTATTGTATGAAAGGAGTTAGAAACATGTTACAAGCTATATCAAACTAAATAATTTTATTTGAACCATTTTTTAATTATTATTCCAAGAGTATCTGTTAAGCCGGCTTTTTCTACTGACTCCATAGTTACAAGATCTGAGCGTCCAACCTCGGCTCCGTCGGCAAAGTAGATGACCTCACCTGCTTTAGTGCCTGCTTCAAATGGGGCGTCTATAGACGGGTTAAGCTCAACCTTTGTATCAACAACGACGTTTTTGCCTTTTGGAACTAAGCAATTTATTTGATTCTTAATTGAAACCCCTACTTGCTCTTTATCACCCTTATTAACTTGCACAATGCCTTTAGGAGTACCTATTGATTCGCCTTTTATTACAGCATAATTTGCAAAACCGTAGTCAAACATTCGCATGGCTTCGTGGAAGCGTATCTCTGATGTAGGGCCGCCTAACACAACAGCTATAAGCTGCATTCCGTCTCTGACAGCAACGGCAGAAATACAGAATAAAGCGCTACTTGTAGATCCTGTTTTAAGGCCGGAAGCTCCGTTATAGGATTTTATTAGCCGGTTGGTGTTAGATAAACCAAACTCTTCCTCGCCGCGGGCAGTTTTGTGTATGATTTTATCCATCCAAATAGAGGATATTTCTAGTGCCTCAGGAAATTTCGTTATCAATTCACGGCTCATAGCCGCAACATCGGAGGCGCAAGATAGATGTCCTTCTGTGTCAAGACCGCAAGCGTTCACAAAGTTAGTATTAATCATTCCAAGACTTACGGCTCTCTTGTTCATTTGAATAACAAAACCTTCCTCACTTCCGGCTATAAACTCAGCTAAGGCTACGGCTGCGTCGTTAGCGGAGGAGATGATTACTGCCTTTAACAAATCTCTTACCGTTTGCTGCTCCATGGGTTCAAGATATATTTGTGAACCACCCATTCCTGCGGCATGATCACTTACTGTAACAATATCGTCCCATTTTATCTTACCTGCCTCAACAGCTTCATAAACAAGTAAAATTGTAATTATTTTTGTTACGGATGCTATTGGCAATTTTTCATTTTTATTTTGCTCAAGCATTACCTTACCTGTTGACGGTTCAATAAGTAGTGCAGCCTTAGCGTCTACGTTTAAGCTAGGGGCACCGGTTTCCGCCAACACCGGTTTGCTCATCCAAGAGCCGGAGAAAGCTAGTACAAGCGCTAAAATAAGTAATATAAAACTTTTTCGCTTAGCATAAGATTTCATATAAAAAAGTCCTCCTTAGTTAGATAAATTCGATCAAAACGAAAGAATAACACTTAACAATAGGTTGGACTTTTTGGTGAAAAATATGCATATACTGCAAAATTAAGCAGCGGTTAAAGAAGTCTATTTTCTTTTATTTTGTAGAAAAACAGGTATCTCAAACAAAACGCTGTCGTTTCGCTCTTTTGGCGGCTCATTTTCTTCCGGCTGAGGACTAGGCGCTGCTGCCTTGTCTCCAACAATAGACGGCCGCTGATTGTTGGCCATAGGACGCCGAGCAGTGGTAGTATCGGAATACATATCCCCGTCGTCTAAGCCGGTAGCTATAACAGTAATAACAACCTCGTCGTCAAGCTCGTCATTGATAGATGTACCAAAAATAATCTCGGCGTTAGGATCAATCGCTTCTGTTATATAAGTAGCGGCGTTATCTGCTTCAATAAGGGAAAGATTGGAATCACCTGCAATACTGATAAGTACGCTTCTAGCGCCAACGATTGATGTTTCAAGAAGCGGGCTTTTAATTGCAAGCTCTGCAGCAAGCTCGGTTTTGTTTTTACCGGAAGCCCGTCCTACGCCCATATGAGCAAGACCCTTTTCGGACATAATTGTATAAACGTCGGCAAAGTCAAGATTTATTTGGCCGGGTTTGGAAATAAGATCAGCTATGCCTTGTACGCCTTGACGAAGAACTTCGTCAGCTTTTTTAAAGGATTCAACTACTGAAGTATCCCTGTCAATTATTTCAAGAAGCTTTTGGTTCGGTATGACCACAAGAGTATCGACATGCTTTTTAAGCTCAATGATTCCGGCTATAGCGTTTCTCATTCTGTGAGAACCTTCAAATCTAAAAGGTTTTGTTACAACTGCTACTGTAAGGACGCCCATCTCTTTAGCTATCGACGCAATAACAGGAGCAGAACCTGTCCCGGTACCGCCGCCCATTCCGGCTGTAATAAAGAGCATATTTGTACCTGCCAGCGCCTGAGCTATTTCGTCTCTGCTTTCTTCGGCAGCCTTACGGCCGATGTCGGGATTACCGCCGGCGCCAAGACCCTTTGTAAGTCTGTCGCCAAGCTGAATACGAACCGGAGCGGCAGAGCGCTCAAGAGCTTGGTGGTCTGTATTTACGGAAATAAAATTTATAGATTCAACTCCATCCT
>CAZEYG010000028.1:0-11041 GCA_964516575.1 uncultured Defluviitaleaceae bacterium | reverse complement strand
GATAACTTCCCAATGAGCACTCATATTGAATCCATATTAATACTTGAAAGATAGAGGTGATTGTATTTGGCAAAAAACGATAAACGTAAGTTTTTTGAAGCAAGCCACAAGTTCAAGGATATTTCTATTTTTAAGGTATTAACTGCCTCTGTATTAAGCGCCGTTATTTTAACAGGGTTCTTGTATAGCGGTATGTTTAACAACGCAAACCTATATCTTTCCGATAAGATGTATCAGAAGGAAAGAGTTTTGGAGGGTAATATATTTGTTTTGGGAATAGACGAGCGTGCCCTTCAAAATATCGGCCCGTTTCATACGTGGCAGAGGAGCACAATGGCTGATGTAATCAGAGCGCTTAACGCATCAGAAAATATACACCCCGCTGTCATCGGCATTGACGTTATGTACTTTGGCAATAGTGACGAAGAAAACGACAGAAGTCTTGCAGAAGCGTGTGAGGAATATGATAATGTTGTAGTTGCCTCAAAGGCGCAGATTGTACCCAAATTGGTTGAGGACGGAGACAGCTTTTATGTGGATGAATACGCCATTGAGCAGCTTGAGGTGCCTTATGACGATTTAAGAAATGTTACATCTATGGGCCATATAAACACAATGGCCGGAAGTGACGGAGTAATCCGTCATGCTCTTCAATACATAGATTTGCCGGAAGAGGTCCAGCAAACGGTAGGTATCGAACGTTCGGAAAGTTTTGCATATACTATTTATAAAAAGTATGCGGAAGCTACCGGCTTGCCTTTGGACATTAAAACACCTATGGGCGACAGATACGAATGGTATATTCCCTATTCGGGTTTGCCGGGAAGTTACGGCGACGGCTTTTCTGTTTGGGATCTTTTAGCCGGAGACTTACCCCCCGAGATTTTTGCCGATAGCGTTGTGCTTATCGGGCCATATACTTCAGGTCTTTCAGACAGCTTTAACGCTTCTATAGACAAAACGAGACAAATGTACGGCGTTGAGATTCATGCTAATATATTAGATGCTATGATACGTAACGAGTACAGAGAAGAATTACCTAAGGAAGTTGGCATAGCGATTGTGTTTGTTATGCTTCTTTTGCTCTTTTTGCCCTTTTATATGCTGAACACACTGCTTTCGGCGCCGCTTATGACCGGTATTTGCGTCTTATATTTTTTTATTGGGCGGCAAATGGTCTTTCCGTTTAACGACAACTGGTTTTTATTTAATAATAACGGAATATCGTTTAGATATATGCTTCCGCCGGTGTATTTGCCCTTAGGTGTAGTTTTACTTTACATAGGAATTCTGATTGTAAACTTTATAACTACTCAAAAGCAAAAGCGCCAAGTTACCGAAACCTTTAAGAAGTACGTTGACCCGGCTATTATAGACGATATATTTGATACAGGCCTTGACCATTTACAATTGGGCGGAAGGAATGCCGAAATATGTGTTATGTTTGTGGATATACGCGGGTTTACGCCTATTTCTTAGGTAATGCGCCCAGAGGAGGTTGTATCTATGCTTGGAGAATATTTAGAGCTTACGAGCAGTGCAATATTCAAGTATAAAGGCACCCTTGATAAATTTATCGGTGACGCAACAATGGCGTTTTTTAACGCACCTATGCCATTGGACGATTATGTATACAAGGCTGTGCTGGCGGCATGGGATATTGTTCAAAGCGGTCTCGCTATGGAAGAAAAGCTGGCAGAAAAGTATGGAAGAACGGTTAGCTTTGGAATCGGCCTTCATTGCGGCGAAGCAGTTGTTGGCAATATCGGCACAATGAAGCGGGTTGATTATACGGCCATAGGAAACACGGTTAATACTGCCGCTAGGCTGGAAAGTAACGCAAAACCGGCGCAGGTTCTTATGAGTCAGGCGGTTTATAAGGCAGTGGAAGGAAGGGTGACGGCTCGTTGCGTTGGCAACATACCACTTAAAGGCAAAAGCGAGGAACTTACGGTTTATGCCCTTGAGCATATAAGCGAGTATAAAGACGTCCCACCCCTTGCATCAGCAGCATTAACGCCAGGTAAAGGTTAAAGGAGGAATTATAATGAAAGGTTTTAAAACTGTTTTATCTCTAGCATTAGTAATAACGCTATCGGTAACGGCTTATGCTCATCCGGGCAGGTTAGACAGCAATGACGGGCATAATAAAAACTCCGACGGAACATACCATTATCATATCGGCGACGACAGAACGATCGAATATTCATCAAAGGCAAATACCTCAAGCCGACAGCCGAAAGAATCAGCTCAACCAAAAACGTCAGACCAGCAAACGAAACAATCTGTAAAAATAACAGTAAACGGCAAGCATCTCGTCTTTGCCCAAAACCCGGTTAACATTGACGGCAGCGTTCTTGTGCCATACAAGGTTGTTTTTGAGGCGTTGGGCGCCGAAGTGAAATGGGACGGAACGGCTAAAAACGTTACTGCAGTTAAAGATAATGTTACTGTTATAATGCAGGCGGACAGTACTTCCTATAGTAAAAACGGAGAAAAATTAAAGTTAAATACGCCTGTACGTATTATTGACGGAGTGGCCTTTGTTCCTGTGAAGGAGGCGGCGGTTAGTTTTGGTGCTTCTGTTGAATGGAAGCAATCTTCAAATACGGTTGCTATAACTTATGTTACCAAGACGGTGGACAAGCAAACAACAAGCGGAAGCCAAACAAAATCTTCAAAACCTGTTCAGCAAACGCCACCTGTAGCTACTTCCAAAATAGTCGGAAGGAATGTAGTTTACTGGACCGAAAGCGGCGATAAGATACACTTGGAATATGACTGCCCAACGTTTAGAACTTCGCCGTTTTATGGAATTTTGGCTCAGGGGAATGCGGCAAAAAGCGGGGGTTGGTGTCAGGTTTGCTCAAAAGATATGACCGATGAAATATTTTTAAGAAGATAACTTTTTATGTTTTAGTATTTAATTAGATAATTTATTTTATATCCCCGTCAATAATATGGCGGGGTTTTGTTTTGTTGCATTATTTGTTTTAAATCGGGAATAATTAAGATAAAACAAGTAAACTAATCCTAGATTAAACATAGAGCGCAAAGGGAAGCCGAACCCTAGAAATGTGAGGCATTTTAGATAGCAGTCTATGATTTTAATCAGGATTGGTATAAGGAGTGGTTAAATGTATACCAGTAAAAAAATGAAGCAATGTGCAAACTTTAAATTAGTGGAACAACAGCCTTCCGTGCCATACAAGCGTATAAACGAACATAATTGCAAGGACTGTGTTTATTTTTCTTCCAGAAACTGTGGCATGGATATAGCCGACAGCATTGAGCCGTGTATGGATATTTTTTGCTAAAATCTCAATATTTTTGTAGTAATATCTGTCTTTTATGATATAATGTTATAAATGCTACAGAAATGGGGGAAACGTTATGATAAAAATAGTTGCGGACAGTGGTTGTGAAATAAATGACGCTTTAAGAAGCAAGGTAGAAATCAATATCGAAAAAGCGCCTCTGACATTACAGCTTGAGGATAAGGTTTATATTGATGACGATAATCTTGATGTTAGCCAATATATTGATTCTATGGACAAATGTGAAACGCTTGCAAAAACTGCGGCGCCATCTCCCGAGTATTATTTAAATAGCTTTAAAGAAGAAGGAAGTATTTTTGCCGTCACTCTTTCGTCTAAGTTAAGTGGCTCATATGCAAGCGCTATGACTGCAAAGCAAATGTACTTAGACGAAATAGGGAAAAAAATAATCCATGTTTTTGATAGTATGAGCGCTTCAGTTGGAGAGACTCTAATTGTGCTTAAAATTAACGAGCTTGCAAAAAAAGGGGTTAAGGATATAGAAATTATTGAAAACGTCACTAAATTTATCGATAATATGAATACATACTTTATACTTGAAAAGTTTGATAATTTAGTGAAAACAGGAAGAATGGATCCATTTGTTGCCAAAATAGCTTCAATGCTTTCTATTAACCCTATTTGTACCGCCGAGAAAGGCGCAATAAAGCTATACGACAAAGCAAGAGGGTATAAAAAAGCCGTTAAAAAGCTGGTTGATATTATGCTCAAAGAAGGCAGCGATTTTGAAAATAAGGTGCTGGGTATAGCTCATTGCAAGGCAATAGAAAAAGCAACTCTCCTGAAGGAAGAGGTGCTTAAAAGAGTAAACTTTAAAGAAATCTTAATTTTTGAAACAAGTGGGCTTTGCTCAACCTATGCAAGAAGCGGCGGGATAATTATAGCTTTTTAGCCGGATTAATTATTTAAAGCTTCCAGCTTTTCTTGAATTTGCTCTTTTGTTACAGTGTTTAAGGCAGATATATTACAATTTAACGCTGTCTCAAAATATGTCCTTGCTGATTCAAAATCGTTTTCCTCCATGGTTATAAGCCCCATGTAATAGTTACTATCCACAAGGTTTTTATTAAATGAAAGAGCTTTAGAAAAATGCTCTTTGGCTTTTTCCAAGTCGCCGCTTTTGTAGCTGATTTGACCCAGATTATCCCAGGCGGAGCTGGAAGTAGGGCAGTCCTCTACGGCTTTCTGGCTGTAGAAAGAGGCCTTCTCTAAATCACCCTTTACAATATACATATATCCCAAGGTTGTTAGAACATGATTATTAACATATTCATGTTCTTTTTTTAAGCCCTCCAAAAGCTCAATAGCCTTATCAATTTCACCTAATATCCAGTAACAGCTACCCATTGTCAGCGTAATGTTTTTAGCTGTAACAACATTTTTATTTAACCTTTGCGCTTTGTTTAAATAATCAAGAGCTTCTGCGGCGTTGCCGTCACGAACAAGCAAAATCGCATAGTTTAAATATATGGTAGGGTTTTTTGAATTTTTAGATGCTGCTATCCGGTATAACTTTTCGGCTTTGTCTGTGTGCCCGGCTGTAAATTGAAAGTTGCCGATAAGCGCCAAAACAGATGGATAAAATATAATACCCAATAAAACAGCATAGGCTGAATAAATAAGTAATAAATAATATGTGGGAAGCTGCCTGTAAAACACAACATAAAAAATGTAGCCAAGAAAATTACAGTTACTATTATCCTTGATTTGCTTAAATTTTTAAAATTCAATTTTAGCACCCCTGATTATAAGTTATTAAATATTTTATTACCTCCCCGGCGATTATCAGGCCGCAAACAGAAGGCACAAAAGATATGCTTCCGATAATCTTTTCACCTTTCGGCATTTTTTCCAAAGCATCTTTATCTAATGGAAGCGGCGGTTCTGTGGAATAAACTGTTTTAAGAGAGGTTATGCCCTTTTCTCTAAGCTTTTTTCTGATAACTTTAGCTAATGGACAGACAGATGTTTCGTATATGTCTCCAACTCTTAGCATTGTAGGGTTCAGCTTGTTTCCGGCGCCCATACTGCTGATTATAGGCACCTTTTGTTTTTTGGCGTTTTCGATAAGCAGCAGCTTTGAATCAACAGAATCTATAGCGTCAACGACGTAGTCGTAGTTGGCAAGGTTTAGAAGTTGAGCTGTTTCAGAGTCGTAGAATAATTTATGAGCATTTACAGTTGCGCTAGGGTTAATGTCTAAAATCCTGTCTCGCATAATGTCTGTCTTCGCAAGACCGATTGTGCTGTGGCCGGCAATAAGCTGACGGTTAATGTTTGACACCGAAACGTTGTCATTATCCACAATATCAATGAACCCAACGCCACTTCTTGTTATAGCTTCCGCCGCAAAAGAACCGACGCCACCTACCCCAAAGATTATTACCTTTGATTCAGAAAGTCTTTTAATCCCTGCTTCGCCAAGTAAAAGCTCCGTTCTAATAAACTGGTTATCCTCAAAGTTATTTGATTGTTTCCGGCTTGTTTCTGATTTGTCCATTCATGCTCCCCATTTTATAACCTGTTATATCTAATGAAACATATAAAAAACCTATGTCTCTGAAAGTGTCATATATTTTTTTTCTTATATGCGGCTTCATAATATTTTCAAAAAATGTTTCTTCAACCTCAATTCGTGCAACAGCCCCGTGGCAGCGGACTCTAACCTGTTCAAAACCTAAACCTCGAAGGGTCTCCTCACCCCGGGAAATCATCATTAGCTTTTCTTTCGTTATTGGCTCGTTATAAGGTATTCTGGTAGCAAGGCAAGCAAGGGACGGCTTCTTCCAGGTTGAAAGACCGGCGGCTTTGGAAAGTTTCCGTATATCGTTTTTTGTAAAGCCGGCTTCCTTCAGCGGGCTTAATATATTAAGCTCTTGTAACGCCAAAAGCCCAGGCCTGTAGTCGCTTTGGTCATTAGTATTACTGCCGTCGGCAACAATATGTATTTGATTTTCCAAGGCTATACGCTTAATATTCTGAAAAAGCTCTTTCTTACAAATATAACATCTGTTTGCCGGGTTTTCTGAAAACCCAGGAACCGACATAATGTCAAAGTCAAAAACTATATGGCGAATGCCTTCATTTTTTACAAAATCAATAGCAAAATCTAGCTCAGAAGGCGGACTTACTATACTTTTAATAGTTATGGCTATAACATTGTGACCTAAAACGCTGTATGCTGCTTTTAGAAGAAAGGTGGAATCCACTCCCCCCGAAAAGGCAACAGCCATTTTTTCATAACCTGTTATTAAGCTCTTAAGTGTTTCAAGTTTTTTGTTTAGTGATACCACTTTTCACCTCCGATTTTATATCTTTATAGCATATTAGCTGTGTTGTGTCAAACGAATATAAAAACGTATAAAAAGCTGTCTGCAAAATACAAAGCATTTTGCAGACAGCTTATGCTAATTAATTAACTTGAATATATACTATCTAATAAGTGACATTTGGTTTGTCTGCATATTTTCCTGCTCTTTGTTTTGCATTAAAATTTGCATCTGATTAAGCATACGGTTTTTGTTTAAATCAGAAACGGCTTTTGGAATATCTGTGTCGGCGATTCTGCTACGGGAGGCGGCCTGATTTAATGATGCAATAGAATTTGAGTTAATAGTATGGCTAAAGGTATTAGAAACAGCACCAAGTTGGGAACGTGCTTCGCTGACTTTTTCTATAGCCGCATCAATCTGACCTACGTCGGAAGCTGGGTTTGTTACGTCAAAGTTAGTTATTCCTAAAGTATCCAAGGACATATTCGGTATTGAAACTTTCATACCTAAACCATTTGCCTGTGAAGCGGTATTTTGGTTTTGGAAGGTACCGTTCAGCAACTGCTTGTTGTTAAACTGAGTGTTGTTAACCATATCGGAAATACCTTGCTTAAGCTGATTGACCTCTTCCTGAATTAAAGCCTTGTCGCTGTTTGTAAGAGTTCCGTTAGCCGCCTGAATAGAAAGCTCACGCATACGCTGAAGATTCTCGCTAATTGAACCCATAGCTGCTTCGGCGGTTGTAACAAGGTTTTGCATATCCTCGGTGTTCCTAGTGCCTTGTTCAAGACCTCTTATTTGGGAATTCATTTTTTCAGCAATAGCAAGCCCGGCCGCATCATTAGCTGCCGTATTTAATCTATTACCTGTAGAGATATTAAGCATATTTTTTTGCATTTGGCTATTGGCGATAGAGTTGACAGTTATACTCATAATAATCACCTCTTTTTATAATAATGTATAAAGATTATAATGTTACAAATTTATTATATCTCATTATATTAGAAAAAACAATAGTGTTTCATTGTAATTTAAAAAAATATTTTACAAATTAATCATCATATCTAAGAACAATATGTTTCGCTGCCTGGCGCCGCCGCTCATCCTCCATATGGGCATAATGTTTTCTGGTAGTATTAACGTCGGAATGGCCAAGAGCATCAGCAACAAGGTAAATGTCTCCTGTTTCGTTATAAAGATTTGTGCCGTATGTACTCCTTAATTTATGAGGTGATATTTTTTTTAATTTTGTAACAGCTTTTGAATATTTTTTTACTAAAAGCTGAACGGCTCTTATGGTTATTCTTTTGTTTTGGAGCGACAAAAACAATGCACCTTCGTGACCGGCTTTAGGTTCTATATTTTCTCTTTCGTCCAGATAATTTAAAAGAGCGCCATATACCTCATCATTAAAATAAAGTATGGCTTCGTCGCCGCCTTTTCTTGTTACCTTAACGCCGTTTATGTCAAAATCTAAATGCTCGATATTAATGCCGACACATTCTGAAACTCGCATACCTGTGCCCAGCAAAAGGGAAATTATTGCCAAATCCCGTTTCATTGTTAATTTATGATAACTTTGTTGGTGAGGGGTAAGGGCATCACCGTTTTCAACCTTGTCTAAAAGGTTAGCTACTTCGTTAACGTCCAGCCGGATAATACTTTTCTTATGCAGCTTTGGAAAATCCACCTTGTCGGCTGGGTTTGAAGGAATTCGATCGCTTTTAAAAAAATATGAAAACATCTTTCGGACAGAGGCCAGCTTACGGGATTTTCCGCATTCGTCGTTTTGCAGGCCTACTGTTTTGCCGTTCTGTTCCTTTGTATAGTAAGACAAATACTCCATGTAATCTTCTATATGTTTTCTGTTAATCTGCTGCAAATGGTCAAGGGTAAGTTGTCTTGGCGTAAGATTTTTAAATTCGGGGCAGCAGGTCGTAATATAATTAAAAAAAACCTTAAAATCCGTGGCATAAGCAATCTTTGTTCTTGGCGCCGTAGTATCCGAAACGCCTGTAAAAAAGAATGATACAAAAGGCGGAAGCTCTGAAAGCATCTCCCGCAGAAGAATTATGTTTTTTTGCTTTAAGGTTTTATAATAATCGGCGGACATATTATCACCTTTTAAGAAAGTTTGTTGTAACCTTTGATTCCAGAGCGCATTATTGCCCCAAACACCTTTTCATCCAGCATATTATACCGCTTGCCAGCTTCCGCAAGAAATTGCTTCATATCCTCACGTTTTGTGTAGCCGTCAACAGGGCATGGGCTTTTTATAACAGGCAGATTGTTTTTTTTAGTAAAGCCGATTATGTCGCTTTCATTAACATACATTATGGGCCGGATAGAATAGAGCTTTTTTCTATCTAAATATGTAACAGGGGAGAAGGTATGGATACGTCCTTCATAAAACAGCGACATAAAAAATGTTTCAATTACGTCGTCCTTGTTGTGGCCTAAGGCGATTTTGTTACAGCCTTGTAAAAGCGCTTCGTCATGAAGAGCACCCTTACGCATTTTTGAACATAAGGAGCACGGGTTTTTTTCCTTACGTACGTCAAATATTATTTCGCCTATGTCTGTGTTTACAACGTAGTAGGGTACTTCAAGTTTATCGCATAATTCCTTAACCTTACTTGTATCAAAATTTGGAAGCCCTAGTGAAACAGTTATACCGCACAAATCATATTTTTTAGGATAAAATCTTTGCATGGCTTTAAGCGCCATAAGTAAAGAAAGGCTGTCTTTTCCTCCGGAAATTCCAACGGCTATTTTGTCGCCGTCTTCTATCATATTATAATCGTCACAGGCTCGCCTGACGTAACTAAGCAGTTTTTGAAGTGTCATTTTTTTCCTCCATACGGGTGCTGTAGAAAATCCTTTGATTATATAATTATAGGGTTGGACTGTTTTTTAGTCAATCGTAAATTCCAAAGTAAAATCCACCATATATTTACTTGCCGCCGTAGTATAATGAATTTCTAAACGGCTAACACTTATTAACTCCTTTTAACATATCATAAAATAACAATGAGAACTTGTTATTACGGTGGTAATTATCAAAGCGATTAACCGCCGGGGTTATATATATGTTTAGGGGTGAATGTAATGCCAAAAATAGCAGTATACGCCGGGCACGGCGGCACAGATCCGGGCTCAGTGTCTAATGGTTTACGGGAAAAAAACTTAAACCTTGCTTTATCAAATGAAGTTACAAGGATTTTAAGGCAAAATGGTTATGACGTTATAAACAACCGAACAACAGATGTAACAAGAGACATAACTGCTGATGCAGTTAGGGCAAACTTGGAAAAGGTTGATGCTTTGGTAGAAATACACCAAAATAGCAATTTAGGTACTCCGGGCTCGGGTACAGAAGCCTTTTACAGCGTAAAAAACAGCGAAAAAGGAAAAGAACTGGCTCAAGCCATAGTCGATCGAATAGCGGCGTTAGGTTTTGTAAACCGGGGCGTAAAAACTATGACTAACTTTTTTGGGCAGGATACGTTAAGGATACTCAGGCTTACTCAGGCACCTGCTGTTTTAGTGGAAACAGCATTTATTAACAATCCCCAAGATATGGCTATGTTTAATGTAAACGCAATATCAAAGGCCATTGCAGAAGGTATAATGGAGGTATTTCCAATTTCCGCCGCTCCTATGGGAAACTCTGTTATAAAAAACATTCAAGCTAATCTTAACCAAAGGTATAATGCTAATTTAATTGTAGACGGTATAGCAGGCCAAAAAACAAAACAAGCTATTGTAAAGGGATTACAGACTGAACTAAACAGGCAATTCGGCGCTAATCTAACTGTGGACGGCGTATTCGGCCCGGCAACAGCGTCGGCAACAAGAAGCGTAAGAAAAGGCGCAAGAGGAAATATAACTTATCTTATCCAAGCAGCCCTTTATCTTAAAGGTTACAGCGTTACTCCAGACGGTGTTTTTGGCGACGGCACGGAGGCAGCAGTAAAGCAATTCCAAAGGAACAGCGGTTTGACAGTTGACGGCATAGTAGGCCCTTCTACCCAATCAGTTTTATTTTCGCGGTGGTAATGAGCCAAATTAGCAAGCTTGCTTGTGCATTTGGCGAATGCCCGCGAATGAACTACCCCGCCGCTCTGCGGTGGGGTAGTTCATTTAGATGGTAAATAGTTTAGGGTGTGTTAATATAAATGGATTAGTTTTATGGCCCTCAGAGTGACTTCCCTTCTGCTCTAATAGAATAAATACTGTGCTTTATTAAGTAATTATTATTGGATGTTATATTTAGAGCTAAATTTGCAAAAAGAGGTAGCTAAAAATCTAAAATTAAGGTATAATGTATTAACCTAGGGTTATTTTAGCGCCTTTAATTAAATCTCACTCCTTAGTTGACGCACATAAGCTAATCTGTCCCGTACAAGCACTATATGCTTGCAGAGGAGG
>CAZEYG010000027.1:0-11075 GCA_964516575.1 uncultured Defluviitaleaceae bacterium | reverse complement strand
TAAACACTATTAATAACTGCAAAAGCTTTAGAGAGCAAATAGAAGTTCTTGCAAAAAACAATACTCCTGAATCTAACCAACAAGCCTATGTAATTTTTTCAACCCAGTACAAGCCTGCTTTTAACGAAGCAATAAAAAAGCTGCAGGAGTTAGACAATATGCAAGTACAACTGGCTGTTGAGCAGGATGCTAACGCAAATAAAACATCCACTACAGCAATTTATATTGTAATTAGTTGCATAGTTATATCTATTACAATAACCATAATCTTAATTCTATTAATGAAAAAAGCTATTGTTACGCCTATTGTAGCTATAGAAAAGGCTGCTAAGGAAATTGCTTCAGGTAATCTTAACGTTAATCTTCAAGTTAAAAGCCGGGATGAAATAGGCGATTTAACCGCTTCCTTCATACGGCTTAGGGACACTATTTTAAAACTGACTCAAAAAATCAACTTCACAACTGAAGAACTTGAGCTTGGAAATATTGATACCCGTATACCAGAGAACGAATTCTTAGGCGAATATAAAACAGTTGCTGAAGCTATAAATACTACTATAACCTCTTTAATAAACGATATACTGTCTATTTTAAAGGGTTATTCCGAGCTTGGCGACGGAAACTTTAACGCTGAGTTAAAGAAAATGCCGGGTAAAAAATCTATATTTAACGATAAATTTAACGAGCTTAAGGCAAATCTTTCCGATTTAAACATTGATATTTCCAACTTAATCGAAGCTGCTATAGACGGAAAGCTGGACGCAAGAGTAGACTCCAACAGATATAATGGCGATTGGCGGGAGCTCACGCAGGGGCTTAATAATCTTTTGCACGCTATAAGTACTCCAATAGATGATGCAAATATAGTTTTAACGGAGCTTTCAAACGGTAATTTTGATGTTAAAATAAATGACGGATATAAGGGCAGCTTTGGTGAGATGATGAACTCCTTTAATATGATGATTAAATCTACTGGATCATATATTAATGAGATTACCGACATATTGGAAACTATGTCTGAAGGTGATTTAAGAAAATCGATAAACAGAGAATATGTGGGTCAATACAATAACATTAAAATGTCTATAAACAAAATACTTAAAACCTTGAGGCTTACAATATCGGAAATTAAATCTGCTTCTGATAATGTCCTTTCCGGAGCGAAGCAAGTTTCCGAATCCTCAATGGATTTAGCAAGCGGCGCCAGCACTCAAGCCAGCTCAATAGAAGAGTTAAACGCATCAATAGACATTATTAATGAGCAAACTCAAAAAACAGCAGAAAAAACACAAAATGCAAACGATCTTTCTAACCAGTCTAATGAAAACGCTAAAAACGGAAACGATGAGATGCTTAAAATGCTTAACTCTATGAACGATATTAAAGAGTCATCGAAAAACATCTCAAAAATTATTAAAGTCGTTGACGATATTGCGTTCCAAACAAATCTCTTGGCGCTTAACGCTGCTGTTGAGGCCGCAAGAGCCGGCGAACACGGGAAAGGTTTTGCCGTTGTAGCCGATGAGGTTCGTTCATTAGCCGGAAGAACCCTCGAATCTGCAAAAGAAACATCCGTCATGATTGAAAGCATGATAGCAAAGATAAGTGATGGTACCAAAATAGCCGAGCAAACAGCTTCCTCGCTTAATGCGATTGTTACAAATACTGACTCAGTTTCTCAAATTATTAATGAAATCTTTGTTTTAGCAAGGGATCAGAAAGAAGGTATCTCTCAGATAACCATCGGAGCATCTCAAATAGCTCAGGTAGTCCAAAATAATTCATCTACTTCCGAAGAAGCAGCCGCTGCTGCCGAAGAGCTAAACAGCCAATCTGACATGCTTGCTCAAATGGTTGCTAATTTTAAAATTTAGTTGTTACTAGAAAGAGCTGTACCATAAGTCTAATTATGATACAGCTCTTTAATCATATATGTTCGATTATCTTATGAGCAAAACCCCTAGAACGGCAGATAAAACAACGGCACCTATAGGATTCAGCTTAAACTTTAAGGTAGAAATAAGAATAACAATAAAAATTACAAAGGGCATAACAATTATTGAAACATCGGTAAACATTTCGTTTGCCCTCATGGCTATCAGCTTTTTAAACTCACTATTAAGATTCAAGGACAAAAAAGACATAGTAGCAAAAAGCAACGAAGCCGACCCAATCATACCTATAGTAACCGGTCGAATGCCCTTTAATAAACTTGCTATAGCTACGCTATCATTAAATTTTTGCATCATTTTCGCTACTATTATTATTAATATAAACGAAGGAGCCGAAACCCCAAGCGTAGCAAAAAACGAACCCAACGGACCGGCTGCATTTGCCCCAATGAAGGTTGCGGCGTTTACAGCTATCGGCCCAGGAGTCATTTGCGAAATCGCTACTACGTCGGCGAACTGTGCAGCCGTAATCCATCCATTTACAGACACAACCTCGCTTTGTATAAGTGGTATCATAACATAACCGCCGCCAAAGCTAAACAACCCTATTTTAAAAAAGGCAAGAAAAAGCTGCAAATATATCATTATTCATTACTCCCATTATCCGCCCTATCCCCATTACTTAAGGCTTTCTTCTTATTTTTCGGATAATAATATAATAATCCGACTACCCCGCCAAAAATTATGGCATAAACAGCGCTTAATGATAAAAGCGCTATCATGGAAAAACCGGCAACTGTTAATAAAATACCCATTCTGTCTTTAACATTCCGGCGGTAATAACTTATGCATGTCACTAAAACAAGAGCCGCAACCCCAGCTCTAATTCCGGTAAAAGCTCTTGATAGGTATACATTGTCTTGAATGTTCAAAAGCAAATAAAATATAGCTAAAATAGTAACAAAAGATGGCAAAACAACGCCCAGCGTTCCAACTATCGCCCCTAAAATTCCATAACTTTTGTATCCGATAAACATGCAGGCGTTAATAGAAATAACCCCAGGCAAAGACTGGGATACAGCAAATATGTCTATAACTTCCTTTTCATCAATCAGCTTTTGTTGCTCAACTACTTCCTTTTCAATAAATGGAAGCATTGCATAACCGCCGCCTATAGTAAAAGCACCAATCTTGAAAAATCCAGTAAACAAATCGGCTAAATTTTTAATCGTTGGTTTTTTATGTGACATTAACTCACCTCTTTTTATATTATAATACCAAGAGTTATCTTTGTATACTACTGCTGCTGTAATATCGTCATTGACTTTTTTTATGAATTGGTCTAGTATAATACAATGCAGTTTTGAAAATTGTGCCAACTGATTATTGAAAGACCGGTGGAAAAGTGATATATCTAAATAAATACAGACCTCATTTTAAAAGAACTTTAGACATCGCAGGGCCATGTATTTTTGAAAATATAATGGTAAGTATAGTATCTTTTGTTGACACCATAATGGTCGGCAGCTTAGGCGCGGTTGCAACCGCTGCCGTTGCTATAAACGCTTCACCAATTTGGTTCTTAAATAACTTGCCGGTAATGCTTGCTGTAGGTGGAATGGCGATGTCTGCTAGATTCGTCGGAGCCAAAGACTTAACATCCGCAAACAAGCTGGCAACCCAAACCATGAGTATCGGTTTTGCTTTCAGCGCCGCCGTTATGTTGCTTATGGTATTTGTAAGTAAATATGTTCCTCTTTGGCTGGGCGCACAAGAAGATGTTTTGCCTTATGCAACAAAATACATAAGGATTTATTCGTTTGCTATTATGTTTCATTTCAGCGGGCTTGTAGCCTCTGGTTTGTTACGTGGCGCCGGAAACACTAAAACACCCATGTTTATAAGCCTGGCAGCTAACCTACTAAACGTTTGCGGAAACTTTTTTCTTATTTTCCCCGTCAGAACAATAACTCTGATGGGTCTATCCTTTACCATTTGGGGCGCAGGTCTTGGCGTTATAGGCGCTGCTGTTTCAACAGCCTTTTCCCAGTCTGTAGCCGGCATAATACTTGTGTTGTGTTTATTCGGCAAAAGGCAGCCTGTTCATATTGAGCCCAAAAATCTCTTTAAAATAGATCGCCAGCTAATCGGAAAGGTGTTTAAAATAGGGCTTCCAGCGGCGTTTGAACGCTTATTTATAACAAGCGGGCAATTGTTCTTCCAAAGAACCATATCATCTTTAGGCACAATCCAAATAGCCGCTCATTATTTGGGCACTACAGCTGAATCTATTGCATACATGCCAGCCTACGGCTTTTCAACTGCATCTACTACACTAATCGGCCAATCCCTTGGGGCTAAGGAAGAGGAAAACGCTGTAATTTATAGCCGCATCAATTTATTTTTTGGATTTTGTGTAGGTATATTATGCGGCATTGCATTTTTCTTTTTTCCTCATATATTAATAAGCTGGTTTACTCCTGATTTAAATGTTATAAAAGAAGGCGCCGGCGCTCTTAAAATTATGGGCGTTGTTCAGCCTCTGTTTTGCGTCAGCATTACAATCATAGGTATATTAAGGGGCGCCGGAGATACAAAACTCCCCCTTGTTGCCGCTGTTGCAGGAATGTGGGGCGTACGTTTAGGCGCTGCATGGTTTTTTGTTTACGTAACCGGGCTTGGGCTTAAGGGTGCATGGTATGGTATGGCGCTTGACATTACTGTCAGAACAATAATTTTGACAATCCGATATATGCGAAAGAAGTGGCTTAATATTAAAATATAACTTAACCACCTGTTTAATGTTAAGCCTCAAGCTCATTATTTGCAATTATTTTATAAATCTCGCTTTTTTTAACCTTTCTGTCCTTTGCAACTGCTTTTATTGACTCCATTTTTCCAAGACCCATCTGCAAATAATTGTTTACATGTTGTTCAACTGTTATACCTTCCCATTTTTCGGCGGCACTTTCCGTATCATCTGCCCCCTCTAAAACAATAACATACTCACCTTTAGGCTCGTTTTGTGCGTAATACTCAATTGCTTCCCTTAAGGTAAAACGCAAAACTTCTTCAAACCGCTTTGTAAGTTCCCTAGCAAGGGCTATTTGTCTGTCACCAATAACAAACATCATATCCTCAAGTGTTTTCTTTAAATGATGGGGCGCTTCGTAAAAAATACATGTGCGTCTTTCGCAAACCAGCTTTTCAAGCTCTGTATGGCGATTTTTTTTGTTTGTTGGCAGAAACCCGATAAAAACAAACTGTCTGGTGCTTAAACCGGAAAGCACAAGCCCCGTTAAAAAAGCCGACGGCCCGGGCACAGCCGTCACGGTTATGCCTTCATTATAACAAGCGGTCACTAAATCTTCACCCGGATCAGAAATCCCCGGCATACCCGCATCAGTTACAAGAGCAACATTTTTTCCCTGCTTTAGCTGTTCAACAATCTTCTTTCCGCTTTCGTGCTTGTTATGCTCATGATAACTTATTAAAGCAGCCTTTATTTCAAAATAATTAAGCAGCTTTAAAGTATGTCTTGTATCCTCTGCGGCTATTAAATCCGCTTCTTTTAGTATACGAACAGCGCGCATTGTCATGTCTTCCAAATTTCCAATAGGCGTGCCGCATAAAAACAACGTTCCGCTCATACTACTGCTCCTTGTCTTTACCACTTTCGCTTTCAGGGTATACAAACACCGGCGGCAAAATTTTAGCCATAGAGTTTCCGCCCCGGACTGCTTCTATCAGCACAAGATTAGCGTTTTTACCAAAACTCGGATGAATAAATTGTATTGTTTTCGGCTCGATTTTAAAGCCAGTAAATAGATTTATTAGCTCACATAGCCTTGCCGGACGGTGAATTATGTACATTCTGCCGTTTGGCTTCAAAAGCCTAGCGCTGCCTTTAACAATGTCCTCTAGGTTGCAGAGAACTTCATGGCGTGAAATTGTTTTGTGTAGTGAATAGTCGTTAAGCAGGCCGCTTCCGGCTTTAACATACGGAGGGTTAACGGTTATAACGTCTATGCCGGAGGGCTTGTACAATTCCGCCATATTCTTAATATCGCCGTGATGAATCTCTACCCTGTCCTGTAAGCCGTTAAGCTCAACGTTTCGCCTTGCAAGCCTAAAGTTATCCTCCTGAATTTCAAGGCCGATAAACCTTTTACCATGGGTTTTTGCAGTCAACAAAATAGGGATAATGCCTGTGCCCGTGCCTAAATCCAACACGGTTTCCCCCTTTTTAGCCCTTGCAAAATTGGCCAAAAGAACAGCATCTATCCCAAAGCAAAAGTTCTTTTTATTTTGTATGAGCCTAAGACCGTTAATTTGTAAATCGTCCAGCCGCTCATCCTCGTGTAACAAAAAACTTCCTAATTGTTTATCATTTTCTGACATAATTGTATTGTAACATCCTTATTAATCCAAAAGCTCTTTAAGCTCTTTGGCGTTTTCATCAATATCAACTTCCATATTTATGCCCTTTGCGTATTCTATAGCCGCTTCCTTAATACCCTTTCTTGAAAAGACCTTTATTTCGTCCATTGAGTAAAAACCAATAACCGGCGCATCCTGGGGCTTTTTCTTAACAGCTACCTTTAAAATCTGACGCAAAACGTTTACGGAGATGACCTCGCCGTTACCGTCTGCTGTTGTAACGATGTCACCGATAGTTGGCAGATTTTTAGTTAAGTATTCATAAGTTGCCTCTTCATATTTTAAGCAGCACATAAGCCGGCCGCAAATTCCCGAAATCTTAGTAGGGTTTAAGGACATGCTCTGATCCTTCGCCATTTTTATAGAAACCGGCTGAAAGTCGCCTAAAAACGTAGCACAACATAAGGTTCTGCCACAAATACCGATTCCGTTAAGCATTTTAGCCTCGTCTCGAACGCCAATCTGCCTAAGCTCTATTCGCATTCTAAAAATGGAGGCAAGATCTTTAACTAGCTCTCTAAAATCAATTCTGCCGTTGGATGTAAAATAAAACAAGATTTTCGATAAATCAAAAGTAAGCTCAACGTCAATAAGCTTCATTTCAAGGCCGTGATCTTTTATCTTTTCAACGCAAATACCAAAGGCTTCCTTTTCTTTAACCCTGTTTTGCTCTTCACGCTTATGGTCGGCTTCGTCAGCTATGCGAATAACTTTTTTAAGCGGCATAACAACGATGTTTAAAGGAATTTGTCTGTTAGTTATTTCGATACGCCCAAATTCTATTCCGCGAACAGTTTCAACAATTACATTCGTTCCGGCAGGTATTATCTTACCGCCCGGATCAAAGTAATATATTTTGCCGACTTCTTTAAATCTTACCCCAACAACCTCTATCATAAAGCTCCCCTTCAATAGCCTGAATTAATCAGCCAGCCTCATAAGCATAACTTCTATCGTCAAATTAAAATTAGCATAATACATAAGCTGACGTTTAGCGTCAAGCACAACGCTCAAACGCTTTAAAATAGTTTTAAGCTCAACCTTCGTAATAGAATCCCTAATATCAAACCCACTGTAGCTTTGAAATAAAAAACCGCTTCCCCCAACTTTTGCCACAAGCAAATCCCTGTAGAAGCCTAAAAGTATATTAAGACCTTCTTGTATTCTGTCCTTAAAAGATTCTATTGATTTAGCCGCCGAAAAAATATTAAATTCTGAAGCGCTGTTTTTATCTGATTCATTTTTCCTGCTTAGTTCAATGCCCCGGGCTATTTCAGCAAAGCAGTTCCGCATTTCTATAAATTCTTCGTCGGAAACGAGCTCTAAGGCTCGTCCAAGGTTTCCCTCCGAATACGCCGCAACAAACCCGGCCGTTTCAGCCTCGGCATATTGCCCTTTTAAAAGATAATCGTAAACAGTGTCGTAAGAAAGCGGCTTTAGCTTATAAACTACAGATCGGGAAATAATCGTCGGCAAAAGGCTCTTAAAATTTTCCGTTAGAAAAATAAAAATACCGTAGCCCGCAGGCTCCTCAATAGTTTTGAGCAATGCGTTTTGTGCGGCTACGCTCATTTTGTCTGCA
The DNA here is from genome assembly GCA_964516575.1 of uncultured Defluviitaleaceae bacterium. GTDB lineage: Bacteria > Bacillota > Clostridia > Lachnospirales > WRBF01 > CAZEYG01. The sequence goes on along the minus strand of CAZEYG010000027.1, from coordinate 3,161 downwards.
TCCGATACGATGAAAATTTTGTACTTATGCGTATAAGGCAACGAGTCCATTCGGTTTTTTATTTGCTCTCTTATATCGTCTACGCCTATACTTTTTGTTTTGGTACTTTCCACAAAAAAAACATCTGTATTATTTCCGCTTTCAAATGTAATACATGAAATACATTTACAACAGCAGCAAACATCACCGCTGTTTATATTATTATGGCATTGCAAAACCTTTGCAAAAGAGTATGCCGTTAACCTTTTTCCAAGACCCTTTAGGCCTGAAAAAATGTACGACTGCGTAACTCTTTCTGTTTTAATTGCATTTTTAAGACTTTCAATTATAAATTCATTACCCAGAACGTTATCTAAGGAATACATAAATCCCTCGTGTTAAATAATAATATCAAGCAATAATCCTCTTATTTCGTCAGTTTTTTCTAGTATAAGCAAGTGATCCTTCTCAGATTTTAAAAGCTCCTGAGCTAATTCGTCCAAATCCTTGTTAACGAGCTTTACTATGCCGTAAACTCTATGTCTGCCACGCCTATCCAAAAAATTCTCACGAGAAAACTTATGAGAATTTGTTACAACCTCATTTATAAAATCTGTTACAAGGCCACGATATTTTTTCATGTCCTTTAAGTCCATGTGCTCCGCAAGTTTATTACCCTGAACGGTAATATCGTCAATAAGCGTTTTAAGCCGAGTAGAAAGACCCTCCTCGTCCAGCTTGTTGAGAGTAAAGCTGAAATCGGCCGTTGCTTTTTTATGCTCTATAAGCGGCTGAGCCTCCTGAAGCCTTGCGCTTAAAATTTCCGATACTTTCATGTCCATAAACAAACTCCTTAACGCCGCACAATAACTGCACAGTTAATTGTCGTTTTTTAATGAAACGACTGCATCAAACCTTTTTAAATACCTCCACGTTAAGAACAAATATAGTCGCTCCGCCGACCGTTATTTCAACAGGATAAGGCACGTAACTTTCGGTGGCATTTACACTGGAGGAATTAACAGATGCAATCTGTTTTCTTGACTTGCATTTTTTTTCTATAATGCTCACAAGCTCAGAAATACGCTCTTCTTCGCAACCACAAATAAGGGTAGTGTTTCCGGCTCTAAGAAAACCGCCCGTAGTAGCCAGCTTTGTAACGCTATAGCCCTTTTCGCTAAGCGTATCCATAATGTGAAAGGCATCCTCGTCGTGTATTATGGCTAATACTAGTTTCATAATATTACCCCCTTCATTTTTTAAATTAAGCAAGGTAAATCAAGCATTGCTGTATTCCAAATCAAGCTCCCCGCTGTCATAATCATAAGCCCAGCTTTTTTTAGAGGCATGGTCTAATGTCTTTACTTTCTTGCCCCTTTTCTTTTCGTCATCAAAGATAATGTCGTTGTTTTTCCGCCTTTCGGCTTCAATACCTTTTTCAAGCTTTTTCATTCTGTCATACCGCTCAAACTCGGTTTGTTTCTTTGACACAAGTACTCTCCTCCTGATTACTTTAAGACTAACATATATTATCCAAAGCAGTAGAAACCGCCCTTAAGCCATTTTAATCCGAGCAGACTAATTAAGTTAAACGGTTGATACAAGGAACTTTACTGTATTATTAACTATAATCTTAAAAAAGTCAATATTTTTATGTTTAAAAAATCTATACAGTCAACAATGTATGTAAGGATGTTAAGAATATTCCACAAATAAGCATTGACGGCTTTAGTATTTACCAAATAGCTTGTTTTATTCATATTTAACCCGGATGATAACCCCTTTGACGCCCTATTACAAAATATTATATGCATAAGGAAGGCTTATGTTATTCTCTGGGAAAAATTTTTTCCTCAATAAGGCTTATATAGTTTTCACCCGCTACAATTATGTGGTCTATAACTATTATATCGACAGTTTTAAGGGCTTTTATGATTTTTTTAGTTGCAATAATATCGTTTTGAGAGGCATTTGGTGTTCCGCTTGGGTGGTTATGAACGAGAATAACGTAATGAGCACGATGTTTTAAAGCCGTTTCAACTATATGCCGCGGGTATACCGGCGCCGAATCAACGGTGCCCTTGTTTACCATAGCTGCATTGATAAGGTTTTGCTGCTTATCAAGGCAGATAAGATAAAAACATTCGACATTCTTGCCATGGAATAACGATACGGCAAAAGTACCTGCTTTTGAAGTTGTGTCAAGGCTTTCTTTTTTATCCCACTTGCTTAATGTATAACGCATTGTAAGCTGTGGAATAAGTGATAAAAAAACTGCAACAGACTGGCTTACGTTACATCTTAAGCAAATTTCCAAAGGATCGGCGTCCAACAAGTTATGAAAGGACCCAAATTCGTTTAATAGCTTGTGCGCCAACTCATTTGTATCCCGCCTAGGGCAGCAATAAAAAAGCAATAGCTCAACCAGCTGAACATCATTAAATCCATCCAGCCCCGTAGCCAAATACTTATCACGAACCCTTTGCCTGTGCCCCTTGTGTACATTTTCTTTCATTACATACCACCTGCATATATAGGCTTTTATTATTAATAGTTTTCAGCATAAAAGATAACCTTAGTTCTTAGTTAATTTTTCTCACATTCGCATTTCATCAAAAAATCATACATTGGTTTTAAAAGAGTAAAATGCTCTCCTAACCTTTCGGCAAAATTTTCTGAATATAATGTCTCAAAATCTGTGTTATTATGAATAAAAGCAATGCTTTTTCTATCCAGCCAGCTTCTTAAATATTCGGAAGCTTCGGGAAATTTACTTCTTTTATAAAGGTCTCCCTCCAGTTTAAAAATATCCTGCCCTTTAAGAACCTTTTCTACTGCTAAAAAATCCTTATCTTGTTTTAGAATGTGTTTTCTGATACTTTCCATAGTATCACTGCCGGCTTCGTAATATCCGCAGCCGTATCTATACATAACCGGCGAAAACTCGAAAAAGAACCCGGGTGAGCCATGATACAGCTTTTTATTACGCATAAAAACACACCACATAACATCCCTATATATTGATTTATCATGAGAAAAACGTGTATCCCTATATATTCTGGAAATACATTTATCAACCTTTGCCTCACATACAATCAGGCTGTCTATTTTATTAAAAGTAGGGGCCAGCCTTTCAACCAGCTCAATAAGCGGCTGCAACACAAAGTCTTGATACCTGCTTT
>CAZEYG010000026.1:0-11245 GCA_964516575.1 uncultured Defluviitaleaceae bacterium | reverse complement strand
AGCAGAATACTCTTTTATTAACTACAAATAATATTAATAACGCAGGATAATGCGTAAATTCAAGCAATATTATTGCACTTCTTATTTTATCACTTTAATTTTTTGGACAAAGCAGCCGGTCTGTTTTGTCCAAAATGTCGATAGACGCTTATTTGAGACGGCAGCAAAGGAGGTTTTATTTTGCGAAATAAATTTATTTTTGATATACTTTTTGCAGGGCTTGTAGTGTCAATTATGTGCGGCTGTAACGGTAATGCTGGGAAAGCAGCAAACAGAATAAACAACCCCCTTGTCGAAGCAGAGGTTAACGCAGAACCGCTTAACAATTTTTATACGACAGACCAAATGATAACATCGTTTCCTTATAGCGGAGCGGCTTCCGATGTTTCGTATAACATGGGGGGCGAAGGCCAAAGGCTTTTGGGCACATATACTACAAAGTTTGATTCCCAAAAATCTGCAAGAGGTCATAACATCAAAACAGCCGCAGATTCAATAAACGGAAAAATAGTAAACCCGGGTGAAACCTTTTCCTTTAATGAAGCAGTAGGGCCTACAACAAAGCAAAACGGTTATAGGTTGGGACGTATTTTTGTAAACGGCAAGGACAGTAAAGGTTACGGCGGCGGCGTTTGTCAAGTAAGCAGTACGCTTTTTAATGCAGTAGAGCAAGCCGGGCTGCCGGTTGTTGAACGCCATGAGCATTCTAAAAAGGTAGCTTATGTACCGGAAGGCAAGGATGCAACAACCTCCTACGGAGTTATTGACTTTAAATTTACCAACAATAAGGATTATCCAGTTAAAATATCTAGTAATATTATAGAAACAAATGTATCCGTTTCCTTGGAAAGAGTTTGAAAAAACATGTTTTTACCAACTTAAGGGGCTGCTAATTAGTAGCCCCTTAGGCTGTCGTTATAGTGGCTTTGCCGCTTTGTCTGGTACGCTAAAACCTAGAAAACTTAGTTGCCAACAATCTTAGACATATTTAGTTGCCATCGTAATATATAAACAAAAGCCCAAAACTTCAAATTTAATTGTAAATAATGCAAAAAAGGGTTTTAGTACAAAATGTCGAATTAATCATTAAACAAGTAATATTTGTGTTATACTAATCATCTGCTAAAGAAAATTGATTAGTATTAATTGGTTATTAGAGGTGGGGTATTTGCTTTATCCTCACGAAGTCATCGAGGAAGTTCGCTCTCTAAACGATATTGTTGACGTAGTTGCTTCTTATGTCTCGCTTAAGCAAAAAGGCAACAATTATTTCGGGCTTTGTCCTTTTCATAACGAAAAAACTCCTTCCTTTTCCGTTAGCTCCGACAGACAAATTTATCATTGCTTTGGCTGCGGCGAAACGGGTAATGTAATCAGCTTTGTTATGAAACTGGAAAATTGTGATTTCAAAGAAGCCATATCTTTTTTAGCGGATAAAATAGGTTATCAGCTACCTGCCGTAAGCCTGTCCGAAAGCTACAAGGAGAAGGCTGCTAAACGTGCCGAATATCTAGAAATAAACCGTTTAGCCGCAAGATTTTTTTTTGATAACCTTATGTCTGAAAACGGTGCGCCGGCTGAAAAATACTTAGCTGAAAGAGGTGTTTCCAGCAAAGCTGTTATTAAATACGGCTTGGGGTACGCCTCCGGTGATAAATCCGGAAGCCTTACTGCTTTTCTGACATCCAAAGGTTACTCTGGAGATACGCTTGATTTGCTTGGCCTTTCAGTCAAAAGAAAAAGCGATGGAGCTTATACCGACAGATTTTTCTCAAGGCTTATGTTTCCGATTTTTAATCCGGCCGGTGAAATAGTGGGCTTTGGCGGCCGAGTTTTATATTCCGGCGAGCCGAAATATCTGAATTCAAAGGATACGCCGCTTTTTGATAAAAGCAGTAACTTATACAGCATAAACTTTGCAAGAAAGTCAAGAGCCAGACAATTTATACTTGTTGAGGGTTATATGGATGTAATAAGCCTTTATCAAGCCGGTATACAAAACGCCGTAGCTGCCTTAGGTACAGCTTTTAACCCGGCTCATGCAAGGTTGCTTAAAAAGTATTGTGACAGCGTAGTTATTGCATTCGACGGCGATTCCGCTGGCATAAACGCCGCCCTAAGAGCTATTCCTATATTGACGGCAAGTGGGCTTAAAATTTCCGTTTTGAAACTGGATAACGCTAAAGACCCGGACGAATACATAAAAAATTTTGGCCCGGAAAGGTTTAATGAAAAGGTTGCCGAATCTGTAAGCAGTGTTACGTTTCAAATAGATTGCTTGCAAAAAAAATATAACATTCAAAAAACCGGAGAAAAGATTCAGTTTTTAGGAGACGTTGCCAAAGTCTTAGCTACTCTTAACAGCGCTATTGAGCGGGACGCTCATATTAACGAAGCGGCAGCCCTTACGAAAATATCGCCGGATTCAATTAAAGCTGAAATATCCAAGTTGGAAAGCTTAGAAGCAGGTGGCCTTGTTCTGGGAACACCTTATGTGAAAAGCTATAATCACGGCTTTAAGGAAAATCGCCATGAAAAAGGTATTTTAGAAGCAAAAAAACGTATACTTTACATATTGGTTAATTCTGATTCTGTTTATGAGGCCGTAAAAAATCATTTGCTTCCGGGGGATATGGATGACGTTGTGTATACCCGGCTTTTGGAGATTATATACAGCTTTAAGGAAAGAGGAAAACCTATCTTTCCGGCAGAAATAGCTGCTTATTTTGAAACAAGTGATGAGCAAAAGCAAGTCCTTGAAGCCTTCGTTACGGCAAAGGACTACACAGCCGTTTCTCTTGAAAAAGATGTGAACGATTTAATAAGAAAAATTAAGCTGGATAAGCTGGCTAAAGACTTCATAACGGCACATGAAGCCGAAACGCTTAATGCCCTTGGTATAAAAAGAAGAAATATTAACGAATTGTATATTAATATACCAGTTGGTTAAAATAGGAATACTGTAATTCATTGGAAACACGCTGTTTTATGCAGCTTGCAGAGCGTTTGCAGCTAGTTTATTTTATATAACGGAGAATCCAAAACTAAAATTATGACAAACAAAACATCCGACATAACATCAAATACCACGAAAGGAAGAATTGCCTTGAAATCCACAGAAAACAATCTGCTTGTGACAAGATTAAAGGATTTGGTTGCGCTCGGCAGAAGCAAAAACGGTGTATTGGATTATAAGGAAATAATGGATTTTTTAGGCGATATCGACTTAGACCCCGATCAGATTGAGAAGATTTACGAATATCTTGACAGTCAGGGCTTGGAGGTTGCTAACAACGCCGGAATAATAAATGCTGTAGAAACCGGCGCGGCGGAAGAAGTGTTGGAAGCCGAAGAGCCTTTAGAAAAAGAAATAGATCTTTCTCTTATTGAAGGCAGTATAAACATAGACGACCACGTCAGAATGTACTTAAAGGAAATCGGCAAGGTGCCTCTTTTATCAGCCGAGGAGGAAATTGAGCTGGCTAATAAGATGGAAAGCGGCGACGACGAAGCTAAGAAGCAGCTTGCAGAGGCTAACTTGCGCCTTGTAGTCAGCATAGCTAAAAGATACGTGGGCAGGGGAATGCTTTTTTTGGATCTTATTCAAGAGGGCAACCTTGGGCTTATAAAAGCCGTCGAGAAATTTGATTATAGAAAAGGCTTTAAATTCAGCACATATGCCACATGGTGGATTCGCCAGGCCATAACAAGAGCCATAGCCGACCAGGCGCGAACAATCCGTATCCCTGTTCATATGGTTGAAACAATAAACAAGCTGATTCGTGTTTCAAGGCAGCTTTTGCAGGAGCTTGGCAGAGACCCGACCCCCGACGAGCTGGCGGCGGAAATGCAAATGCCTGTTGAAAAGGTTCGTGAAATAATGAAGATTGCCCAAGAGCCGGTTTCGCTGGAAACACCAATCGGCGAGGAAGAGGACAGCCATCTTGGTGACTTTATTCCCGATGACGATATTCCGGCGCCTGCCGAAGCGGCGGCCTTTACTTTACTTAAAGAGCAGCTTTTAGGCGTGCTTGTTACGCTGACCGAACGAGAGGAAAAGGTTTTGCGCCTTCGGTTCGGTTTAGATGACGGCAGAGCTAGAACACTTGAAGAAGTCGGTAAGGAATTTAACGTTACAAGGGAACGTATCCGTCAAATAGAAGCTAAGGCGCTAAGAAAACTGCGTCATCCCAGCAGAAGCAAAAAGCTAAAGGATTATCTCGACTAACCGCACACCCGTGCGGTTTATTAAATAGATTATACAGCTTTGATTCCACAAAAACAGCAAGCAGAGCAAGCAGAAAGGGCAGCGTATGGAATTATCTAAGCGTCTTTTAGCCGTTGCTTATGAAATCGGCTGTGATTCTATAGCCGATATTGGAACAGACCACGGTTATCTTCCCATATATGCTGTAAAAAACCGTATTGTAAAAAAAGCAATAGCCTGTGATATAAACAAAGGGCCTTTAAAACGGGCGGCGGAAAACGTCAAGCGATATGGCCTAGACGAAGCCATAGAAACAAGACTTTGCAACGGCCTTAGCGGAATAAGACCCGGTGAAGCAGATTGTATTATATTAAGCGGCATGGGCGGAATGCTTACGCTTGATATTTTAAAAGCCGGGGAAAGGGTTTTGGACAAGACCTGTCAGCTTATTTTACAGCCCCAGCTTGATGTGGATAGGGTTCGCCGTTATATCCACGAGGCCGGTTTTAAAATTGCAGCGGAAACAGTAGTGCTTGAGGATGGTTTGTTTTATAATATTTTAAATTGTTATAAAGGCACCGAAGCAAAATATACCGATACGGAATATATTACTGGCAAGGCTAACGTAATAAAAAACAAAGAAACCTATGAGCAATACATTTCATTTCAATTAAAAGGTTTTTATAAAATTAAAGCTTCAATAGAAAATGCTGAAAATGCCAATGAGCCTTTAAACGACAAAAGTAAGCAAAGGCTTGATGAGATTCACCGGCTGATTGCCATATATAAGAATCAGTTAAACAAGGAGGTTTTTTAATTGCCTGTTACCGTTGATTGGGTATGCGGCGTTATGGAGCAGTATGCCCCTAAAAATTTGGCATATGACTGGGACAATGTTGGCCTTTTGCTTGGCAACAGATATGCCCCCGTTAATAAAATTCTTATCGCTCTTGAGCTGACAGAGGCCGTTTTGCTGGAAGCTCTTTCAGAAGAAGCCGATATTATCGTAACCCACCATCCGATTATGTTAAAGCCTATAAACCGTATTACAAACGAAACTATTCTCGGCAACAAAATTATTACCCTACTTAAGAACGAGATTGCCCTCTATACAGCACACACTAACTTGGATATTACGCCGGAAGGCACTAACGATACAATGTTTGAAATTTTAGGCTTATGCTGTAAGGAGAATCTTTTTCCAGGCAGCTCTGCCGATTGTTTTATGGGCAAAGCCGGAATGCTTATGAGTGAAATGCGGCTTTCGGACTTTTTGGCCGTAATAAAGGCAAGGCTTTCCTTGCAGGTTGTTTCGTATGTCGGCAATCCTGATAAGGTGATTAAAAAAGTCGGGTTGTGTACCGGCTCCGGCTCTGATATTGAAAAGCTTACAATAGCTAAGGAAAAAGGCTGTGATGTGTATATTTGCGGCGACGTTACCTACCATAATGCACAAGCGGCGCTGGAAATGGAGCTTTCTGTTATTGATGGTACACATTTTGCAACGGAGGTCTTAATCGGCGGCAAGATTTGCGAGCGGCTTAGTTTGGCTGCGGAGAAGGACGGCGTTCAGGTAGAAATTATACGTTCAAAAATTGAAAAACCGCCACTTTCACAAGGATAAGGTGATTGTTATGGAAATTAAAATTAAGATTATTCATGAGCTTGTAAACGAAGAGGTAACAGTAAAAAAAGGCACTTCAATAACCGATATTTGCAAAAAATATGAAGGGCGGTTTAAGCACCCTATTGTTTTAGCCGCTGTTGACAGAGATTTACGTGACCTTTGCTTTAACCTTCAACAGGATTCTGTCGTAGAGCTTTTGGACATTACAAACCCTAACGGCTTTAGAGCGTATCAAAGAAGTATTTTTTTCCTGCTTATATGTGCCGTTAAGGAGGTTATGGGCGAAAAAACCCGACTGGATATCGGCCATTCAATAAGTAAGAACTACTACTGTGAGCTGCCGGGGGATAACGAGAAAGTAACCAACGAGGTTTTTGAGCAAATAAAAGCCGAAATGCAGAAGATGGTTGACGAGAACAAACCTTTTGAGAAGGTAACAATACCTCTTGAAGAGGGCGTGACATTGTCGCATAAATTCGGTATGCTTGATAAGGTTGAGCTTTTGAAATTCCGTCGTACATCAAAAATAAATTTCTACAAGCTGGATAAATATTACGATTATTTTTACGGCAACATGGTTCCAAACACCGGCTGCTTAAGTAACTTTAAGCTGCATAGAAGCTCGGTAGGTTTTGTGCTTCAATTTCCAAGGCAGGATAAGCCGGAGGAGCTTTCAGAGCTTAAAGAGCTTGTAAAGATGTTTCCTGTTTTTGCAGAATCCAAACGTTGGGCTAAAATCTTAAATGTCCATACCGTAGGCGCTTTAAATAACGCTATGAGTAACGGCGAGTTTGCCGATATTGTCCGAATTTCGGAAGCTCTTCACGAAAAGAAGATTGCTGAGATTGCAGACAAAATTGCCAATAACAACAAAACAATCGTTCTTATCGCCGGGCCGTCGTCTTCAGGTAAAACAACATTTGCCAACAGGCTTTTTATCCAGCTTAGAGTAAACGGCCTTATGCCCCATGTAGTTTCTATGGATAATTATTTTAAGCCGGCCTCAGAAGCAGTTCTTGATAAAAACGGCAACCCCGATTACGAAAGCGTAACTCATGTTAATTTGGATTTGCTGAACAGTGACTTGGAGCGGCTTTTAAAGGGTGAAGCAGTCCATATGCCCGTTTATAACTTTATTACCGGCCAGCCGGAATATCGAGGCGATTTTTTAACGCTTAAGGAAAACGGCGTGTTAATCATCGAAGGTATCCATGGCCTAAACAATATGGTTGCAGACAACATACCCGCCGACTGTAAGCTCAAGATTTTTATCTCCGCCTTAACCCAGCTAAACGTCGACGAGCACAACCGAATCCCTACAACCGACACACGTTTAATCCGCCGGATTGTTCGTGACAACCAGTTCAGAGGTTACAGCGCCGCCAGAACAATTGCGGCGTGGCCATCTGTTATGCACGGCGAGGTCAAAAACATATTTCCGTTTCAGGAAGAAGCCGATGCCGTTTTTAACTCTGCCCTTGTTTATGAGATGAGTGTTTTAAAACAATACGTGGAGCCGCTGTTGTTTGAAATTAACAGCTCTATGCCCCAATATACCGAAGCTAGGCGGTTGGTTAAATTCCTTGATTCCTTCCTTGGAACAAGCAGCGAGCAAATTCCCAAAAACTCTATTTTACGAGAATTTATCGGCGGGAGCTGTTTTAAAACATGATAAAAACCCAAAAGATTTTTAAATTATTTAAAACTAAAAGAATTTCCAAACTCCCCGGATTTTTAATCTGGGGCGCTTTCTTTTTATGTTTGTCGGGTGTTGTGATCCTTGTTTCTCATTTAATCAGTATGAGATGGTTGAAGGTTAAGAAGGTCAGTGTATATTCAAAAAAACTGAAACCGTCTGATCCGCCCGTCAGATTTCTTCATATTTCCGACCTTCATTCCAATTCCGAAACAAAAATGAATTTGGATATTTGGCAGAAGATTGACAAGTTGTCCTTTGATATCGTGGTTATAACCGGGGATTTAATTATGAATAAGGTAAACGAGTTGTCCGCTCATCTGCCCTATTTAAAGCGGCTTGCCGAAAGGGTTCCTGTGTTTTTTACAGACGGCAACCATGAGGCTTATGTACATGACAAAATAAAAAACGTCCTTGAGGAAATAGGCGTTACTGTATTATATAACGAAAAAAAAGCAGTAACCATCAGAGGTCTGCAGCTTAATATTATCGGCACAAAGGATTATAAAAGGCTAGTAGCCGAGGATTTTTGCGGTTTGCCGGAGCTTTTTTCTAATACAAGTCACCGTCTGACAGTCGTTTTAACCCATCAGCCCCAGCTCTTTGACAAGATAAAGTCCTATTCCCCTGATTTAGTATTAAGCGGCCATACTCACGGAGGCCAAATAAGGATACCGTTTTTACCCACGTTGTTTGCCCCGTGGCAGGGGTTTTTGCCTAAATACGGCGATGGATTGTATTTTGACAGAGGTAGTGTTTTGTATGTTTCAAAAGGCATTGGCACTACGGTTTTTCCGCTAAGGTTGTTTAACCGGGCGGAGATTGGTTTGATTGAAGTTTTGAAGCTCTAGGCATTAAAGTTTTCCTTGCTGTGGACGACGTAGGTTATAAGGGCAAATACTAGTATTACAGCTCCCGCCCCGGCGGCATAAGTAACGTTTATGCCGTTTTTTAGAAGCTCACCCGCTTCAAAAAGCCTAAAAGGCGAAACGTATTTCAGCGGCTGAAGAAATCCAAACGTATCGCTAAGGTTAGACAAAATGTACAGTATATACATAAGCATAACAAAAAATATGGCAACCCCTGTGGCTTCCTGCTTGCTTGGGCATAAAACAGACATCATCAGACCCAGCATAAGAAATATAACCTGTTTAATAAGCATTGCGGGCATAAGTAAAATCAAGGTGTTTGTAATGTTTTCGCTTGCGGCATACCTTGCAAGGATAAGAGACGAGAGAAAGCAAACGGCATTAATAACTAATATATTTATAACGGCTGCCGCCAGCTTTGACGTTACTATTCCGCTGCGGCTTACGGGCTTTACGTATAAAAACTCAAAGGTTCTGTCACGCTGCTCTTTTGACAATATTAAAGCCCCTAAAGCGGCGGCGTGAGAGCATGTAATAAGAGCAATAAGCAAATAAAGAGCGCCGTAACAGCCTGTAATCGTACTTATATTAAAATTGCTTATGCCAAACATTGCGGAAACAACAAGCGGCATTACATAAACTACATCAAGAATTTGTTCGGTTGCGTTACCTACGGCGGCATAATTGCATAAACCTAATGCAATAAGCCCAACAAGGCAAATGCTCCATATAATCAACATTTTTGTGTTTTGCTTTAGTTCTTCTATAAAAATATTCACAACAAGGCTCCTTTCTATTGATTATGATATAAGTTTTAGTCGGTGGGGTAATAGCAAACAAAAACATCCTCCAAAGAAGGCGTCTCGATGCTGATATCTGAAAGGGAAAACCCGGAAAGATTTTTCATAAGGCTGTCGGCGTTACCTTTATACATAAATTTAGCTGAGTTTTCCTTTAAAACCAGTCTAGCGACGCCGTCAAAAGCTAAATCTTCTTTGTTTAACCTGCCGTTAACCTCTATATAAACATCCTTGTAATTGTTTTGCTTAAGCTCATTTATATCCATAACAGATAGTAAACGCCCTTCTTTTATTATTGCAACCCGGTGGCAGAGTCTTTGAATTTCATTTAAGTTATCGGAAGCAAAGAAAACAGTAGCGCCGTTTTTATTTTCGCTCCGGATTATTTCATAAAATTTTTGTTGAGTAACAAGGGTTAGGTCGTTTGTTGGCTCATCAAGCATAATAAGATTCGGGTTATGAAGAAGCCCTTGTATTATGCCGATTTTTTTCCTGTTGTCATAAGACAAAGCGCCTATTCTTTTGTTTTTATCTACTTCAAGAATATCACAAAGCCTGTTAATTCGTTCTGTACAGTTCTTTTTGTAAAAGGAAGCCGAATACTTAAGCAGGTCTTTTACAGACATTTTATCGTAATAAAATACCTCACTTGGCAAATAACCTACGTCCTCAGCTATTTTCCTGGCATGTTTAATACAATCCTTGCCAAATATTCTTGCTGAGCCCGAGGTCGGAAATATAAGGGAAAGCAACGTACGGATAGTTGTTGATTTTCCGGCGCCGTTAGGACCTATAAACCCAAAAATCTCCCCTTCCTGAACCGAAAAGGTAAGGTCTTCAATACCTTTGGTTTTGCCGTAATATTTGGTCAGACTGTTTAGCTCTATAACGCTCATAAAGCTTAGCCTCCTATACTGCTAAGTATGTTTATAATAACATAATAACGGCTTTCAAAACAAAAGTAAACTATTTATGAAAAACTGTCGTATATAACTATAGGATGGTTAAAGATAGTATTAACTGCCGGCAGTGTATTTTATATGAATATGTGAGTAACATACAATTAACAGTTATCTTTAGGAGGAAGCACTATGAGCGACGAAAAAATGCGGGTTTTAAAAATGCTGGAGGACGGAAAGATTTCCTCCGATGAGGCTTTTAGGCTGCTAGAGGTTATAGGCGGCGGAAAAAGCAGCGGAAATAACAGCGTAAACAACAGCGTAAACAATACCAACAGCAGAGGTAATAACAGCGGCGGAAATTACGGCGGGCAAACATATACCGGAAACACCCAGGGAAAAACATCAGGCGGATACAAGGAATCTGTTGATTTTAATGAGATGGCTAGAGATTTAAGCAAAAAATTTGAGGTTTTTGCAAAGGATATGGAGCCTAAAATACAAAGGTTTGCCGAAACCTTAGCTGAAAAAACAGTTGTTGTTGCAGATAAAATTTCAAAGAGCCTGTCAAGCTCATCTGTTGGTTCTGGAGGTTATAGGCCTTCTGCCTCAAGCACAAATGCAGCGCCAACCCCTGCCCCTAACATGCCGGGTAAGGTGTTTGACATGGTTGTTTCCGGAAACGAAAATACTCTTAACCTAATCGGTATAAACGGCGATATTTCAGTACATGGGTATAATGTTGATAAAATCACCATTAAAATTTTCTACAAATCAAAGGACGGTAGAGACGATATTGAAGTAATGCAGCTTGGTAATAAATACTATGTAAATTATGACGAGGAGTATTATGAAAAGGTGTTTATTGACGCCGTTGTGCCGGAAGGTATGTTTAACAACATAAAGCTGCAAACAGTAAACGGTAAAATAGCCGTAAGTAATATTAAAAGCGAATACATTAGCATAACAAATCAAAACGGATATACTGAAGCTAAAGGAATAAAAGCCGAAAATGTCAAAATAGACTGCAACAACGGGCGCCTTGTGCTTGAAGATATTTACTGCACAAATAGTCAGATTGAAAACTTTAACGGTGAGATTAAAATCAAAGGCCCCGATATCGACAACATGCGGGTTGTGTCCTTTA
>CAZEYG010000025.1:0-11334 GCA_964516575.1 uncultured Defluviitaleaceae bacterium | reverse complement strand
AATGAGCTAGAATTCTGACATAGTCTAAAGGCAAAGGTATATAATATTTACGATATGGGTATTCCCGGCACAGGCAGAACAACCTTTGCAAAGCAGTTTGCTAAGGACATCGCTAAAAAAGAAAAAACCCCGCCGGATTTATGTTATATATATAACTTTAAGGAACCAAAATGTCCAAATGTGCTTAAGTTGCCTCCGGGTATGGGTAACGAACTTAAGGAGCAGCTTGACGAACTTATTAGCCGGCTGCTTATGGAGCTTCCAAAGGTCTTTAGCGGTAAGGATTTTGAAAACAACAAAGCAGATATTGTCAAGGATTATCAGTTCCATAGAGACAGAATAATTAAAAGCATGACCGAAGAAGCAAAGGAGCAAAACTTCGGCGTTAAAACTACAAATTCAGGCATATACTTTATGCCGATTGTAGACGGCGAGGTCATATCCGAGGAGCAATTTGACAGCCTTTCCCAAGAGGAAAAGGACGAAATTTCAATTAACTCCGAGGATATTCAAAAAAGAGCCCAGGAAGCCATGCGTGAAATTAAAGAGTTTGAAAAGGTAACAAGAAAAGAGGTTGACGATTTTGAATATGGCGTCAGCCTGTTTACTGTTGGTTATCATATGAGCCCTATTCTCGAAAAATACAGCGAATACGACGAGGTTATAAGTTACCTTTTGGATCTAAAGGAGGATATACTCGAAAATATATCCGACTTTTTAGAGCAGGATACGTCAGGTGAGGAAGCGATTCAATCCATGTTGCCCTGGTATCCGAAAAAATCCCAGGACGATGTTTTTTCCAAGTATAAGGTCAATGTTGTTACAGATAACAGCAAGCAGCAGGGCGCCCCGGTTATTGTGGATTTTAACCCTACCTATACAAACCTTATCGGCGAAATAGAATATGACAATGAATACGGCAATCTTACAACAGATTTTATGAAGATAAAAGGTGGCCTTTGCCATAAGGCCAACGGCGGATATCTCATATTAAACGCACACGACCTTTTAACCAACTATCATGGCTGGGAGGTTTTGCGCCGAGTTATCGTCACAGGAGAGATTGTAACAGAATCGTTACGTGAGTATTCTACCGGCGTTGTTATGTCATCTATAAAACCCAAACCTGTAGACGTCAGCTTTAAGGTCATAATGATAGGTAGCGCTTTTTTCTACGACCTTCTTTGCGAATACGACGAGGATTTCAGTAAAATCTTTAAGATTTGCGCCGAGTTTGATTATGAAATGCCCTTTAGCGAAACGACTTTAGCTCAAATGTCAGGGTTTATCCATAGTTACGCAAAGCAAAAGAATATGCTGGAGTTTGAAAAAGACGCTTTGGCAGAGGTTATTGAATATTCTATCCGGCTGGCAAGCTGCAAGAATAAAATGACAACTCGTTTTTGCCGTATAGCCGACCTTTTAACAGAGTCCAATACGTGGGCTACACTTGACGCCGCAGCTAACGTTTCTAGGGAGCATGTTAAAAAAGCGATTTCAGAACACGACTACCGGCTGAACATGTACGAGCAAAAGCTTTCGGAGCTTATCGAAAGCAACGTTATTATGATAGACACCAAAGGCGCAAAAGTCGGTCAAATAAACGGTCTTGCCGTTTTGGAAGCCGGGGATTACGTATTCGCCAAGCCTAGTAAAATAACTGCAACCACATACGTAGGCAAATCCGGGATAATTAATATTGAAAAGGAAGCTGAAATGAGCGGCTCAATCCACGACAAGGGCGTTCAGGTTTTAACCGGGTATTTAGGGCAGATGTATGCCCAGGACTTTCCCATGTCCTTATCCTGCCGGATATGTTTTGAGCAAACCTACAGCGGCGTAGACGGCGACAGCGCCTCCAGCACAGAGCTTTACGCAATACTTTCCAGCCTTACGGACACGCCAATAACCCAAGAAATAGCCGTTACAGGCAGCATAAACCAGCGTGGGGAAATTCAGCCCATAGGCGGAGTAACATATAAAATCGAGGGCTTTTTCGACCTTTGCAGCAAACGCGGCTTAACCGGAAGCCAAGGTGTTATAATACCGGCTCAAAACGTAAACGACCTTGTTCTAAAGGATGAGGTTGTAGAAGCCGTTAAAAAGGGCACCTTTCATATTTACGCTATAAGCCACGTTGACGAGGGCATAGAAATTTTAACCGGCGTGTCTGCCGGGAAAAAGAACGAGAAGGGTAAATATCCTATTAATTCAATCCACGGTAAAACATTAAAAAAACTTAAGGAGTTTTATAAAAAGTCTATTGATGAGTAAAACGTTCGGCAAATTGGCTCTGCCACTTTGCCGAACGTTTTTTATTATTCCACACCTCTGTAAAAATGTCCGTTTGTTATCGTATCCGCATATTCGTTTAAAACGCCGTAGGTTGGTATACGGCCATAATTTATTGCGTCTGCATAACTGGCCGTTAGCTTATCGGCTTCGCAGAAATCTTCCGTATAAAACTCTAGCCGTAGATATTGAGCCGGCATTTTAAGCATGTCCTTTATTTTGTTAAGGCTAAACAACGTCTTGCTGTTTAATATAAAAGCCACACACCTGTCGCAATCGGTTAAAACAGGCATTATCATTCCTTTTCTGTCCTTAAGGTAATACTCCTTTTTAACCCAGCGCTCCTTGCAATATTTATGGCCGGACTTTTGGCCTTTATATAAACCGACGGGGCATTGTCTTGTTGTCATCAGAATTTGTCTGCCATGAATAACTGCTTCACAACCCTCTCCGTCAATAGCGTTTATTTCCTCAAGAGTTAACTCTGGTGATAACGTTACCGAACTACAATAACTTCGTATAACTCTGACAGATAGGGTGTTTACTATATTAAACGTATAATCAATAACCTTTTTTATACCCAAATCCTTTAAGATATGAAGCTGTCCGAATGTACGAATCAAAAAGCCGTCAAATTCTTTATCTAAAAGCGAAGTTATGAGAGTCTCTGTGTTTTCATCCTCAACCCTTGGCAGCGCTGCAAAAATTTCTATATTCCTAGATTTCGCGGTGGATATACAATAATCCATGTCGAAGCTGCCCCGTAATTCAATGTAAACTCGGGATATATTATATTTTGCGGCCGCCTCAAACTGCTCCTTCGTAGAAACAAGAACGGTAAGTACTTTCTGCATGGTATATGCTTCATTATCAATCAACAAATTAAAACCGACCCAGTTATAACTCCTTTTATAGCTTGAAACTATAGCGTCCTTCAAAACAGCAAAGGCCTTACGACGCAGCTCGTTTATAGATTTAACAGGAATATATATGTTATCGTCTGCAAAACAGCCTGTAAACTCCAAAGTAAAGGGATATTCGCCGCTTTTGTTTAGCTGGGTAAGCAAACGTTCTTTGGTTATCGGCGCTGTTATGGATTTTTCGACTACGGCGCCCTGCTCATCAACAACAATATTACCCCATGTTAACTTTATATTAAGGGGCTTGCCTTCCCTAGCCGTTACAAGACAACTTACAGTCAGCCTTCGCCTGTTTTTTAAGTTGCTCTCCGAATAAATAACATTAAGCCTGTCGTTAAGACGTTTATCAAAGGAACGATAAACGCTGTCACCCGGCGTTATATCACCCGATATAGTAACAACACCCTGATTTCCCGCCGCAACCGGGCGGTTTATCCCACAACCTGAATGAGGTTCTGTGTTTGTCCAAACCTCTATGCCGTCGCCGGGCACCATCTCCTTAAAAAACTGGATAACTGCCCGCTCCTGCTGTTTGTCATAACTTAAAACTGTTCCAACTAAAACTCCGGCGCTTTTTGGGCTTTCAATGCTCATCATATGGGCGCCGCTATGTGCTTTTAAATATCCGTCGGAGAAGCCGCCGCCCCGGTTAAACACCTGTAATAAGGTTTCCTCGTCATCTGCTATAATGGAAGATTTTAAGTCTGAATCCAGATATTTACGATAGATTTCAGTAACTGCCCCAACATATTCGGGGGTTTTCATACGTCCCTCCAGCTTGAGGGTATGAACACCCGCCTTTCTTAATTTATCCAAATAATTAACGGCCATAATATCTCTGGGGCTTAAAAGATAACCACTTTTAACAAACACGTCTTTTTCATATAACTCATACCTTAACCGGCATGGCTGGGCGCACCGGCCTCTGTTGCCGCTGCGGCAGCCTATAATGCTGCTCATAAGGCATTGACCCGAATAACAAACACAAAGCGCGCCGTGAACAAAAACCTCTAATTCAGCTTTACATTTCTCGGAAATTTGCTTAATTGATTCAAAGGAGCACTCCCTGCTTAAAATAATTCGAGAAAAACCAAGTGACTCCAAGAACTTAACGCTGCTTATAGAATGCACGTTCATTTGAGTGCTGGCGTGAATGGGTATTTTAGAAAAATACTCTTTCACATAAAAAGCGGCGCCTATGTCCTGAATAATAAATCCGTCGGCACCTGCCTCGTACATTTCAGCTAAAAAATTAAACAGCTCGGAAAGCTCTTTATCTTTAAACAAAGTGTTTACTGCAATATACACCTTAACACCACGTAAATGGCAGTAATCTATAGCTTCAATAAGCTCTTCCACTGTAAAATTATCGGAAGCGGCTCTAGCGCTGAAATTTTTACCTCCCAAGTAAATAGCATCGCATCCCCCGTTTACTGCCGCATACAAGCAGTCTTTGTTCCCTGCCGGCGCAAGCAGCTGGCATAAGGATTCTTTCATTTGCTACACCTCATCAAATTTAGTTCGTACTTTCTTTTTATTACGGCGGCAGTAAATATCCTCTGTCTTGCCGCCGTAATACCCCTTTAAAGGGGTTACATTTCACAGATCATTGTATTCTTTTTATTTTATCGTCCATCCGCCCAAAATTCTCCAAAAACTCATTAAGCTCTCTGCGGACGGCTTCCTCCTGTGCCGTTTTTTCCTTTAAAGCTTCGGTTAATGCGGCGTTTTCTTCGGAAAGCGAATTAAGCCGTTGGGATAATGAGGAAATCTCTGCCGAATAAAGCTCAACTGTTTGGTTAAGCTGTGAGTTTATTGTCTTTTCCTTGTAGTAATCATCGGCTATGTTAATTACAGTAAGGGTTTTCATCATGTTGGCGCTTGCCGCAACACACCGGCTGGTGCGCTGAATGGCGCTCATCCTTTTGTTTATATACCTTGCTAGGTTATGGATATAATCCTCACTTTCAGAGGCAATAAGCTCGATGTTTTCGCCAAAAATGCTTACGGTAGTCACGTTTTTATTATCCTTATCCATAAGAAAGCTCCTCTCTATTATCGCCTTATAACCTGCTTATTCTAAGGCTATTGGGCTAAAGCCGATATAATCCGCCGCCGCCAGTATGTATTCTGTACCGCCCAAGAAACCGTTTATGCCTGTAAAAAAGCTGTCTTCCCCGTGAAGATGGCCGTAGATAACCTTACGCACGTTATATTTTCCTATAAGCTC
This sequence comes from uncultured Defluviitaleaceae bacterium, assembly GCA_964516575.1. Taxonomy (GTDB): domain Bacteria; phylum Bacillota; class Clostridia; order Lachnospirales; family WRBF01; genus CAZEYG01. The sequence goes on along the minus strand of CAZEYG010000025.1, from coordinate 5,892 downwards.
AGTAAACCCGGAAGGTTTATCCCGGCTGACGGCCGGGGGAAAATGCATCATTACAATAAGCTCCTTAAACCCTGAAGCAACTGCCTTATTCAGAGAAGCCGAAAGGCGCATAAGCTCACGAAGGTATATCTTCTTATCATGAGCCGTAAAGTCTCCGTCGTTTGGGCAAAGCCAACCCCTGCACCCGCAAATACCAATATCCTTATAGCTGTCAAAGCTGTTTTTGATAAAAGAAATCGTTTTATATTTGGCGTTAAGCAGCGACGTTGACGACCACCAGTAATCGTGATTACCTTGAACAAGAATTTTTTTCCCTGGCAACTCCTCAAGAAAAATCAAGTCCACATCAGCCTCGTTAAGCCGCATACCCCACGAAACATCACCGCAAACAAGAACGGTATCCTCAGGCGTAACCCTTTTCAGCCAATTTTCCTTTATCTTTTCAGCATGAGCGTACCACTTTTCGCCGAAAATGTCCATTGTTTTGTTGTTGTAAAAACCCAAGTGCAAATCAGATATAGCAAAAAGCATAAAGAATCCCCATTTTTACAGCTTATATATTTTAGCCATTATTTTAAGTTGTTGATAAAAATCTTGCAGCTTTGACAAGTCGCCCTCCGCATACAACTCGTAAAACTTTTTGTTTAAATCGTTTACATTTTCCAGCTTAGCTACGTAATATAAATCCTGTAGTTTTTTAAGCGTTTGATCCACCAGCTCGTTTTTAACCTGGATAATCTTTTGGGCTTCAATTATTTCGTCTCGTATTGTACCCATTTCCTTGTCTAGATAAAAAGCCGCTTCCGCAGAGGATGTCAGCCGTTTTTGAAGATGTTCAGGGATTTTGTCGTTATACTTATACCTAAGCGAATGCTCAATTGTGGCCCAAAAATTCATTGCCAGCGTACGTATTTGTATTTCACAGAACAAATCACGCTTGCCGCAGGAGGTCAGTATAGTATACCTGATTATAAAGTGATAACTTCTGTATCCGCTGGGTTTGGTGTTTGTAATGTAGTCGTGCTCGGTAATAATAGCAAGATCAAAACCGTCTCTTTCTCTGATTAAGGAAATAACCCTGTCGATGTCTTCAACAAACCGGCAAATAATCCTAACTCCGCCAATATCCATGATCTTATCCTGCACTTCGTCAACAGGTATGCCTTTTCGGTTTGCTTTATCGAGAATGCTGGAAACCTTTTTTACCCTTCCGTCGACTCTTTCTATAGGCGAATGCTGACCCAAAAGCAAGAAATCCTTTGTCATATTTCTGAATTTAACGCAAAGCTCGTCCACCATTTGTTCATAAGGCAACAAGAATTCTTTCCAATTTACAATCTGCATTATAGCTCCTCCAAAGGATAACACTATTTTAAGAAGGTGTTCTAGTACCACGGCAAAATTAATGACAAATTTAATTGCCGCTGTAATAGTATAATGTAATAATATTACCATTATTATTTAACAATATCAAGTAAACCTATGGCATAAAATTAATAGTTAATAAAATAATTTAACCTGTGGTAACACACCTTGATACGACAACTGATTAATCAGTTGCTATTAAATTCTATTTTGCTGTTTTCAACAAAACGTAAAAAAGGATACGGATTAATCCAAAATTCTTTTAACGTTAAGTTTGTTTTAGGGTTTATGCCCAGGTGTAAATGGGTCTGAAAGTTCCCTCTGGTTCCTTCTTTGCCATAACCGCTGTCTCCCATATAACCCAAAAGCTGCCCTGCCGCCACTCTGTTGCCTTCGCTTAGATTTTCGGCGTAGCTGTCAAAATGGGCGTAATAATAGTAGTTGCCGTTTTCGGTAACAATACCGATTCTGTAACCGCCCAACTCGTTCCAACCTAGGTTTTTAACTGTTCCGCTTGTCATGCTTACAACAGGTATTCTGCCTCTTATGTTTTCTCGGTCAAGTATATCCGTGCCTAAATGAATTCTGTCACCGCCGTATGTTCTTTCTGCGCCGAAGCTGTCGCCATACATATAACTTGCTGTTTTGTCGTTATCATAACCGTATGGAATAGGAAAATATTTTATTTCGGAAAAAATGTTTTTAAGCAGCGTGTAATAAGGTTTTACTTTTCCGTCCCTGTAACGGCTTTTAATTTTATTAAAGCTCAAAATGAAGCTTTGCTCAATTTCTGCCTGGCTTGGGGTAACTGTTTTGATTGGAAAAAAAGTATTTTCAATTGAATATATAGTTAAAAGCTCAATAAAATCAAGGCCGTATTTTTCAGAAAGCTCCTTAAGCTCTATCGGCACTCTATAAGGCACTCTATACGCTGCCACATTCTCAATCGGCACCTTAACGTCCTTTTTTGGCGTAATAAAGGTATCCTTAATAAAAACAAGAAACAAAACAACCAGCAGCACGGCTAAAACGTTTATTATGTAAAACTCTGTCTTTTTTAACAGCCTGCTGCGTTTGTAAGCAGCAGTGGAAAATTTTCGCCTTAAATATCTTCCTTTAGCCGACAAAATAAATACCCCCCTGCATACTAATATACTATTCGTAAGTCAGGGGGTTTATTCTTGCACTACCAGTATTTTTATTAGTTCATGTTATTCATAATTTATTCAATAACAAGGTTTTTGATCTGCTCCGGTAATTGAGCCGCCTTGTAGTTAAGGCCAATTATAAAATTAACCTCGTTTTCCTTAGAAAGTATGTTCAGCTTATCACATAACTTAAGCAAATCTTCATCATCAAGTTTTTTCACTATTTTGTTGACTCCGTCGATAAAAATGTCTTTAATATCACCGTCTTGAGATAGAATACCACAAACAAAACCTATAAGCTCGCGGTAGTTGGAAAGCGGAAAGGAGTTTGTTTCTACAAGCCTTACATCGTGATTTAAATCATACATGTGTTTTCTGTCGTCATCAATAAAAACCAAATGACCGTCTGTTGTTTTAGCGGTCGAATTCGCTAATTCGATTAATCTTTTTGTTTTGCCTTGTCCTTTTTCACTAACAATAAACTGAACCATAGCAATCTCCTCCTAAAATAGGTTTAAGTTATATTTAGGGTGTGTTCACATAATCTATTTATGTGAACACGCCCTAGTTGATTTACATATTTATATACTTTAAGTAAATATTACGGCGCAGTTAAATATGTCTTAATTTGCCACCGTAAACCCCTTTAGGAGCCTCAAGTCTCTGTCAAAGGGGTGGCAGTGAAAAATGATGTTTTTCGCTGCCGTGGTATTAATAAGCAAACCATATATTAAAACAATTCTTTGCAAACTCAATAAACCCTTTATTATTTTATATTAAAATTATTCTTGCCGTCTTTTTAGTTATTATAAACAATGGTATAAAACTTATTTGCACAAAATGCACAAGCATAAATTAACTTGACATACCCTCGGCATAATATGATAATATATTAGACAAGCTAAGAATAGAAATCAAAAAAACTTATGGAGTTGGCAATAATGAAAACAAAGTATATTTTCGTTACAGGCGGCGTAGTATCCGGTTTAGGCAAAGGCATAACCGCAGCGTCACTTGGAAGGCTTTTAAAAGCCAGAAATTATAAGGTGACAATTCAAAAGTTTGACCCGTACATAAATATCGACCCGGGTACGATGAGCCCGTATCAGCACGGGGAAGTATTTGTTACAGAGGACGGCGCCGAAACTGATTTAGACGTAGGCCATTACGAAAGATTTATAGACGAAAATCTTACTATTAATTGCAACACAACCGCCGGAAAAATATACTGGGCAGTCCTAAACAAAGAGCGCAAAGGCGAATATTTAGGCGGAACCGTTCAGGTTATCCCACATATTACAAACGTAATCAAGGACAGAATATATCATACAGGCAAAACCACCCAATCCGATATTGTTATAACTGAAATCGGCGGAACAGTTGGTGATATTGAAAGTTTGCCGTTTTTAGAAACTATAAGGCAGGTTGCTCATGAGGTTGGCCATGAAAACGTGTTGTTTATCCACGTAACCCTTATCCCTTATCTTTCAAAATCAGGAGAGATGAAAACAAAACCAACGCAACATTCCGTTAAGGAGCTTTTATCTATTGGAATCCAGCCTGATATAATTGTTTGCCGTACAGAGCGAACCATGTCCCTAGAGATGCGTGAAAAGCTGGCGCTTTTTTGCAACGTAGACACAAACTGTATCATTCAAAATATGGACGCCGAGTCGCTATATGAAATCCCCCTTTTGCTGGAGGATGAGAATTTGGCGCAAATAGTCTGCAACAAGCTAAAGATTGAGTCCCCAGAGCCGGAGCTGACAGAATGGCGTCAAATGGTAAATCGCCACAAAAACATAAACGGCACCGTCAAAATCGGTCTTGTAGGAAAATACGTTGAGCTTCATGACGCTTATCTTTCGATTGTTGAGTCCCTTAACCACGGCGGCATAGAAAACGACGTATACGTAGATATTAAATGGATTTTTGCAGAGGACTTGGAGACAAACGACCCCCACAGCTACCTTGCCGACGTAGACGGCATACACGTGCCCGGCGGCTTTGGCGAGCGTGGAATTTTAGGCAAGATTAACGCCATAAAATATGCCCGTGAAAACAAGATACCATTTTTCGGTATATGCCTTGGTATGCAGTGCGCTGCGATAGAATATGCCAAAAACGTCATGAGTTATGAAGATGCTGGAAGCACCGAAATCAATCCAAACGTAGGAACCCCTGTTATTGACCTTATGCTGGAGCAGATAGACATCGAGGACAAAGGCGGCACAATGCGCCTTGGCTCATATCCCTGTAAAATCATGCAGGGAACACACACAGCCGCCGCATATTCCGAGCAGCTTATTTATGAGCGGCATAGACACCGCTATGAATTTAACAACCAATATAAAAATGAATTTATTAACAACGGAATGATTATCGCCGGAATATCACCTGATAACAAACTTGTAGAAATAATCGAGCTTCCTGAGGAGGTTCACCCTTGGTTTGTCGGAGTACAGTTCCATCCCGAATTTAAGTCACGCCCTAACAGAGCCCATCCTCTTTACAGAGAGTTTGTAAAGGCTGCTGTTACAAGAAGTAGGGTTTAAGAAGCAGGGTTTAAAAACCAGCGGCAAAGTAGCTTAGCCACTTTGCCGCTGGTTTAATCTATTCCTCGTCCCAATTATGCCAAACGTTTTGTACGTCATCCTCTTCGTCCAAAAGATCTAAAAGTTTGTTCATCTTTTTTAAATCCTCCGGCGTGGACAGCTTTGTGTACGTTTGGGGCAACATACTTATTTCGGCGCTTACCATAGGCACCCCTGCGGTTTCAAGAGTACCACGCACGGCCGAAAAATCCTCCGGCTGGGTGATTATTTCGTACCCTTCCTCCTGAACGATAAAATCCGTCGCCCCGGCGTCAACAGCCATAAGCATAAGCTCATCCTCGTTTATACCTTCATCCTTTTCGACCATAATAAGGCCGCTTTCCTCAAACATAAACGAAACACAGCCGGTAGTGCCCATGTTTCCGCCGCCTTTTGTAAAGGCATTTCTAACGTTTGCGGCTGAACGGTTTCTGTTGTCTGTTAGAACCTCGACAATAACCGCAACCCCGTTAGGCCCGTAACCCTCGTAAACAACCTTTTCGTAATTAACCGCTTCCAAATCACCGGCGGCTTTTTTTATGCTCCGCTCGATTGTTTCGCTTGGCATATTATTCGAGCGTGCCTTGGCGATTGCGTCCTTTAGGCGGCTGTTAGAATCCGGCGAAGAGCCGCCTGCCTTAACGGCTACGGCTATTTCTCTGCCGATTCTAGTAAATATTTTGCCTCTTAAAGCATCGGCCTTGCCTTTTTTATGTTTAATGTTTGCGAACTTTGAATGTCCGGACATTTATATCCCCCTTAACCGTTCCATCTGGCGGAAGTCT
>CAZEYG010000024.1:0-11629 GCA_964516575.1 uncultured Defluviitaleaceae bacterium | reverse complement strand
GCCCAAAACGTTTAAAGTCTGCGACGCTAAAACCTAAAAGACTTAGTTGTCGACAATCTGAAATTAACAGGTTTAATACCTAGTTCATTTTCAGTTATGTTAGTTTTCAACATCGGTTTGTTCGTTGTCGTCCTCATCGGAAGCCGCCGCTTTTTCCGGCCGGTAATTGCGGTTGTACATTTCGGAGTAATATTTAAGCTCTTTGGCATAGTCCGTATGAAGCATTTGGCTTGTAAAGCGGAATTGCCAGTTGTCTTTGGCTGTCCCCGGTTTGTTTAACCTTGCTTCCGACCCAAGGCTCATAACGTCCTGTATAGGAAACAGCGCCCAGGCCGCAATAGACGACATAGCTAGACGGATCAAATCCCATGAAGGGTTTTGACCGCTGACGTTCATATAACGCCTGAAATAATCCTTGCTGACTTCATCTGTCTTTTCATACCATGAAAGGGTTGTGTCGTTGTCGTGGGTGCCTGTATAAACTACGGTGTTTGGCGTGTCATAATTATGGGGCAGATACGGGTTTTGTTTTGTATCGGAAAAGGCAAACTGCAATATTCTCATACCCGGGAAACCGTTGTCGTTTCTAAGCTTGTCTACAGATTCGGTTATTATGCCTAAATCCTCGGCTATAATAGGCATGTGCCCGATATTGCTTTCTATAGCGTCGAAAAGCTCCTGACCCGGGCCATCAAGCCATTTGCCTTTGACGGCAGTTTTTTCCCCGTAAGGTACTGCCCAATAAGCGTCAAATCCGCGGAAATGGTCTATTCTTAAAACATCCACGCTTTCAAGAGCCTTGGATATCCGGTTAATCCACCACTTATAACCGGTTTTTTTGTGCTCCGCCCATTTATAAAGGGGGTTACCCCAAAGCTGACCTGTTTCGCTGAAATAATCCGGCGGAACACCGGCTACAACCGTCGGATAACCGTGGCTGTCAAAGCAGAAAAGCTCCTTGTTTGCCCATACGTCCGTACTGTCCATAGCTACGAATATGGGAATGTCACCGATTATTGAAACGCCTTTTTCCCCGGCATATTCCTTTAAAAGACTCCATTGCCTGAAAAATTCGTATTGAAGGAATTTATGGTATTCTATTTCATCTGACAGCCTTTTGCTCCATGAAGATATAGCTTCCGGCTCTCTTGATTTAATTCCGTCATCCCAGCTATTCCAAGAACCCCCGTAAAAGCAGTCGTCAAGGTCGGCTTTGGAAAGAGCCTCTTTGTTGGCGGCTTTAAAGGCTTTGTATTCAACGGTTTCAAAGGTTTCATCCCGCTCTCTTATATAAAACTCCTTAACGGCTGTAAACAAGGAAAAATCATCAAGCCAGCCGGTGTTTTTATTGCAGAAGGATTTAAATGCCGCTTTTTGAGAGGTATCCGCTTTGTTTTTGAATGCGGCGAAGGCCTTTTTATAAAGGGCTTCCTTATAATCGATTACCTCGCCGTAATCTACCGCTGTTTGACTAAAGGCCGGGACGTCCTGAATATCGGCTTTTTCAAGATAACCCTCCTTGCAAAGCTCTTTCGGGCTGATTAAAAGGGGGTTTCCGGCAAAGGTGGAAAAACTTTGATAAGGCGAATCGCCAAAGCTGGTAGGCCCCATAGGAAGTACCTGCCAAAGGCTCTGGTTTGCTTCGTAGAGAAAGTCAATAAACTCATAAGCTCCATCACCTAAATCACCGATGCCGTATGGGCCGGGCAGGCTTGTTATATGGCATAATATTCCGCTTTGACGTTTTTTGTTATCCATAAATATTCCTCCTTTTCTCTATGTTTCTCTATGTGAATAGCTCCTTTATTTCTTCAAGACTCATCTTGCCGATAAAGCTGCCGCCTTCTTTTATAAACGAATCTACCAAGTCTTTTTTTCGGACTTGCAGCTCCATAATTTTTTCTTCTATGCTGTCTTTTGTTACAAGGTTAAAAACCTGAACCATTTTCTTTTGGCCGAATCTATGGGCTCTGTCTGTTGCTTGAGTCATAACCGCCGGGTTCCACCATGGGTCGTAATGGATAACAACATCGGCGCCGGTAAGGTTAAGCCCTGTTCCACCTGCTTTAAGAGATATAAGAAACAAATCTTTTTCGCCGTTGTTAAAATCCTCAACCATTTTTGCCCGTAACTTGCTGTCTGTTGCGCCGTCCAAATAGTAGTAGGATATTTTTTCGTTAACAAGCTCCTTAATTAAAATAGAAAGCATGGAGGTAAACTGTGAAAACAAAAGCACTCGGCAGCCAGAGGCGATTGCGCCCGTTATAGTTTCCATAGCTAAGGTCAGTTTACTGCTTTGGCCGCTGTAGCCGTCGATAAACAAAGCTGGATGGCAGCATACCTGCCGCAGTCTTGTAAGCTGAGCCAGTATCTTTATTTGACTTTTAGCGGCTGATTCGCTTTTAAATGCTTCGTCTAACTCACCTCTTGCTTGTAAAAGCGTTAGGGCGTATATTTTCTTTTGCTCCCCTGTCATAACAGCGAATAAGTCGGTTTCAACCTTTTCCGGAAGCTCCTTTAAAACCTGGCTTTTTAGCCGTCTTAGTATAAACGGGGAAATTTGCCTTTGAAGACTTTGAGCCTTTTCCTTGTTGTCGTTTTTAATTATCGGAGTTTCATAAAGCCTGCTGAATTTTCCTGAGGTATATAAATAACCAGGCATAATAAAATCAAAAATAGACCAAAGCTCCATAAGGCTGTTTTCTATGGGCGTGCCTGTAAGCGCAAGGCGGACGTCACCCTTTAGCTTTTTTACACCACAGGCGTTTTGGGTCGCCGGGTTTTTAATATACTGAGCCTCATCGGCTATTATATAACGGAATGCACCTTCGGCGTAACAGTCAATGTCTCTTTTAAGCATGTCGTAGGTTGTTATAAGGACGTAAGGCCTATCAGTCTCTTGCTCTAAGGTGTCCGTTATAAGCTGTTTTCTGGCGGCCGGCAGACCGGCGATGACAACCGGGCTTAACTGGGGCGCAAACTTTTTAATTTCGCTTTCCCAGTTGTAAATAAGTGATGTAGGCGCAACGACTATAGACGGCTTTTTAAAAGGGTTGCTGTCGTTATAAAGCTCGGAAAGTAATACGGTTATAACCTGCAGTGTTTTTCCAAGACCCATGTCGTCGGCTAAAATACCGCCAAAGCCATAGTGGGCAAGAGCCTTTATCCATTTAAAGCCAAAACGCTGATAATCACGGAGTATGTCTTTTAAGCTGTCGGGGATATTATAATCCAGCGTGGTAATGTTCTTAAAATCGTCTGTCAGTCGGCTTAGGTTTTCATCCTTTGTAACGTTGTTATTTTCGGGATGTTTGCTTAAAATACTGTCGAGATAAAGGGCTCTGTATTTCGGTATTGTTATGACGTTGTTTTTTATGTCTTTTTTGGTAATATCAAGGGTCGAAACTATTTCAGCCAGGCCGGATATGGCTTCATTATGCATAAGCTCTATAAACTTGCCGTTTTTGAGCCTATGGTATTTTTTCTTTTGGCTGTAGGAACCGAGAGCTTCCAAAAGCTCTGCCATCGTAAACTCGCTAATACCGGCGCTTAACTCCAGCAGGTTGCCGGAAACTCTAAGCCCGATTGAGGATACGGAGCTTCGTGATATGGCACGGCTGTTGAATTCGTCGGTAGCATAAACCTCCGCTTCTTGTTTAAGTATATCAATGCCCCGTGTATGCAGCTCATAAATTTTATCGTCGTTTGAAAGGGTGAAACAATCTCGTTTTTTGTCTTCGTTAAAACCAAAAGCTTTCAGCATATGAAGGATTTTGCTTTCCTCGGGGGCGTTGCGGCCGGGAGCCATATCGTCTGTAAGAGGGTTTATTTCTTTTTCCGTATCGTATTCAAACATGACCTTGCAAAACACAGCTTTGCTTTCGGCGTCAAAATACAGCTTCTTTTTAAGGTTAAGTGAAAGACTAAGAAAATCATATGACGAGCTTTCGTCAAGTAAGTTATGCCTTTTAAGTATAGGCAGTATAAAGGCGCCAAACTTTTGAATTTCATTGTCTGTAAACACAAACCTCTGAAACATGGTTTTTTTATAGGAGGTTAATAAAGGCAAAACCTGCTCTGCAAAATCATCTGTCAGCCTGTGGAGGTGGTTTTGCAGCAAAACATAAGACACACCTTGAATCCTTAAATCTCTGAAGTCTAATGCCGGGCAGCTAACGGAAACGCTGTTGTTTTGTTGTTCAATTAAAAGCTTAATGTCTGGGTTTGTATCCGTTAACAGAACATCACCAATGTCAACTCCCTCTAAATTACATTTAACGGCAAGGCCGTTATAGATAGTAAAAAACTCGTCAAAGCAGGAATTAACAGCCATAATACGTTCGTTTTTCTTGCCTAAATATCTGAAAGAGCCGGCGATAGAGTTTAACGCAGACGTATAAATATTTCGCTCTCTGACGATTATTTCCGCCAGCTTGCGGCTTTTTTGATCAAAGGCAGAAAAGCTATGGCGAAACTCTAAATCCTTTCCATATTTTAAAACAGTCTCTGTCATAAGCGACGTAACAAAATCGTCAAGGCTTTTAATGACATATTGCTTTCCGGCGCCGATTGTAAAACCAAGGCTAATGTCTTTGTCATTTATAATATGAAGGCTTGGGATTAAGCTGATACTACCTTCGTCGGGTTCATTTATCAGCGTATCTATTGCTTGATACGCCTGCTTTTCAAATAAGCTCAAAAGCTCAAGGGCGGCGTTTTTTTGAAAAAGCTGCATCTGCTGGGTTTTGTCGCCCTCCAGCATATATAAAAGGGTGGCAACAACGTGCTTACAAGCTCCGCGCCAAATGGTGTTTGCATGACATTCGCATTTAAAGCGCTTTAAAACGCCGTCAGTTGTAAAGACAACAGCAACGTTGTAATTTTTATAATTACCCGAAACCTTTGCAGCGGCTTGTTGCTCGTCGGCATTAGGTCCGTCTTTAAGGTTCAGGTTTAAAACCTTTCCAGATGTGTAGTATTTTTGCCCCCGGCAATAAGTATCCTCGTCCGTAGCTAGAGATAGAATTTGCCCTCGTGTTAGAAAAAACCTCATTATGCTTTTTGCTCCTTGCTTGTCCCCGGGAACCCACCCGAAAAAAATTTATATATATTATAGCAGATAATTAGACAGATATGGTATAATAATTTTTATGTATAAGACAGAGGGGTATAAAATTGCCTAATAGTTAATACGACGTATATTATGACGTATAATATGACATAAGAAAGATGTGGTTTATTGAGTTTATTTTATCAGCTTCTAATTATTTGCCCCATTGTTTTTTTTGGCGGTGTTATGGATTCTATTGCCGGCGGCGGGGGCATTGTAACTCTTCCGGCTTATTATGTTTGCGGGCTTCCGCCGCATATAGCTCTTGGTACGAATAAATTTGTTTCGTCTACAGGGGCTACCGTTGCATCGGTCAGGTATTTAAAAAATAAATGCTTTCATTTGCCTTCGCTGTTAGTGGCTGTGGTTATGGCGTTAATAGGCTCCGCTTTGGGGGCTAAGCTGTCGCTGGTTTTATCCGAAAGGGTTTTGAAAGGCTTTCTGATTATAGCTTTGCCTTTATTGGCAATATTTATTTTAAAGAATAAAAATTCAGGTGGCGGACAACCTAAGGATTTATCTAAAAAGAAGGTTTTGCTTTTGTCTGCTGCCGCCGGGCTTGTTATAGGCGCTTACGATGGCTTTTTCGGTCCTGGGGCAGGAACGTTTTTTCTTATATTTTTTAATGTTATAATAGGTTTTGATGTTTTAACCTCCTGCGGCAACGCAAAGATAGTAAACTGGGCTTCCAATTCGGCTGCCTTCGTAATGTTTCTTGTTTCAGGAAGCGTGAATCTTTCGCTAGGTCTTCCGGCACTTATATTTTCCATATCAGGAAGTTACATAGGCTCAGGCATTGCTATAAAAAAAGGCGCCGGCGCTGTAAGGCCGATGATGATTTTTGTTCTTTGTCTGCTGCTTTTGAAAATATGCTGGGACTTTTTTAGTTAGGCAGATGATTTACGAGGTGAATTCCAAGATGGACTTTTTTAAGACGGACGCTTTTAAGCTATCGGAATACAAGCATGAAAATATGGAAGAATGTATAGATTTGTTTATGGACGTTTTTTCAAACGAGCCTTTTAATTATGACTTTCTAAAGCGGGATAATATTTGCCGATACTTTCTGCATATGGAAAATACGCCTAATTTTTTGGGAACAATATATTTGGATGGGGATAAGATTGCAGGCTTTTGTATTGGGTTTTTAAGCGATTACTTTTTAGACGTTTCCTATGAGATAAACGAGATAGTTATTGCCAGGCACATGCAGAAAAAAGGCATAGGAAAAAGGCTGCTTATTGAAACGGAAGAATACTTGCGCCGGTTTAATGTAGCGTCGGTTACGCTTTATACGAGAACGGATATTGACGCCTATGATTTTTATTTACGAAACAGTTATTCTGTTGTTGAAAAAACCGTATATATGTACAAGGAGATTAACTAAATGTCTTATACAGCGTTATACAGAAAGCTGCGACCGTCCTTTTTTTCGGAGGTAATAGGCCAGGAGCATATTGTCCGAACACTTAAAAACCAGCTTATGTCAGGGCGGATTTCCCACGCATACCTTTTTTGCGGCACAAGAGGCACTGGCAAAACATCAACGGCGAAAATATTTGCTAAGGTGATAAACTGCCTGTCCCATGAAGATGGGGAGCCGTGTAACGCTTGTGATATGTGTACGGCTGCTAACGCTGGGATAAGCATGAATATCATTGAAATAGACGCCGCCAGCAACAATGGCGTCGAAAACATAAGAGACATTAGAGAAGAGGTTAAATATCCGCCGACTGAGGGTAAATACAAGATTTATATCGTTGATGAGGTTCATATGCTTTCTACGGGGGCGTTTAACGCTCTGCTTAAAACACTTGAGGAGCCCCCTGAGCACGTAATATTCATACTTGCTACTACAGACCCACAAAAAATCCCGCCTACAATACATTCCAGATGTCAGCGCTTTGATTTCAGGCGGATTATGACCATTGACATGGCCGACGCCATGGAGCGGTATATGCAGGAGGAAGGGGTTTCGGCGGATAGAGACGCCTTAATGTATATAGCGAGTATATCCGACGGAGCGATGAGAGACGCCCTTAGTATACTTGAACAGTGCATATCGTTTTATTACGGTGAAACGCTGGATATTCATAAGGTTCTTGAAATAGTAGGCTCTGTTGACAGCCGTGTGTTTTTCAGCCTGACCAACGCGCTTTATTCTTTCGACAGTAAGCTGGCTATTGAAATAATTAACGAGCTTGTTGTTAATGGACGGGATATAAACCAGTTTGTTACGGAGTTATTAAGGCATCTTAGGGACATGCTTGTTGCAATAAGCGTTAGCGAAGGCTCAAAAGCCCTTGACTACGGCGGGGGTACAGTTAGCAAGCTAAAAGCGGAAGGCGAAAAAATCGGGGCGGAAATACTCATGAGTTACATAAATGAGTTTTCCAGGCTTCAAGGGCAGATAAAATATGCGCCCAACGAAAGGATTCTCCTTGAACTTTCGTGTATTAAGCTGTGTAACCCGTTTACGGAGGAAAAGGAGCAGAACTTATACTCAAGGCTTAAATATTTGGAGGATACTTTAGCGGAAGGTTTTATAAATCCACTAAAGCAGGAGCATACGCCTTTACAAAAACCACTGCCCAAAAACGAGACTAAGCCTAAAGAAACAAATACCGTAAAGGCAACTGTAAAAGCTAGTGATACAACAGAAATAAAAGAACGATGGGACAGGTTTGTGGCCGGTTTTTGCGAAGAAAGTAATTCTCCCGTTATGAAAAACCTGATTAAAAAAGCAAAACCTTCTATGACGAAAGGTGGCGTTTTACTCATAGCAGTAAATGAAACATATTTACAATTTTTAAAAGATGATGGCAAAGAGGACATTATAAAAGCAGCGTTAGCTCAAAGCTTTGGCGAAAAAACGCCCGTTTCTTTCGTAGTGTTGGAGGAATACGAAAAAGATCAGACGTCCGGCGGAGCTTTAAGTGGCTTTGACTTTTCAGACAAAATACATTTTAATATAGAAACCGAATAAACAATTTAAGGAGGATATAATATGGCAATACAATTTGGCGGTATGCCTATGGGTGGCATGAATATGAATAATCTTATGAAGCAGGCGCAGAAAATGCAGAAGCAAATGGAGGAAATGCAATCATCACTTTCAGATAAAACACTGGAAGTGACCTCCGGAGGTGGCGCTGTAAAGATTGTTATTTCAGGCAAAAAGGAGATTAAGGAAATAAATATTTCTAAGGATGTTGTTGATCCCGATGATGTTGAAATGCTCCAAGACCTTATAATGTCTGCTGTTAACGAAGCCGTTCGCCAAGCGGAAGAGCTTTCAAACTCTGAAATGGCTAAAATAACAGGTGGCATGGGAATGCCGGGTTTATTCTAGCAAAAAGGTGACAACACTGATGAACTATTACGGAAGCTCTGTAACACGGCTCATTGAGGCCCTTTCCAAGCTGCCGGGTATTGGCGGAAAGTCTGCTCAGAGATTGGCCTTTCATATTATTGATATGCCGGCGGAGAAGGCGGAGGATTTAGCGGCTGCTATTTTAGAGGCAAAAAGAAATATTAAATATTGTTTAAACTGCTGTAACCTTACGGACGGGGACATTTGCCCTGTCTGCAAAAGCGGGGAACAGGGCAAGCGGGACAAAAGCCTTATTATGCTTGTGGAGGATCCTAGAGACATGGCCGCTTACGAAAGAACAAGCGAATACCACGGCCTTTATCACGTGCTTCATGGGGCTATATCCCCAATGAACGGCGTATCACCTGGGGATCTTAAAATCAAGGAGTTATTAACGAGGATACAAAAGGGCGGCGTTCAGGAGGTTATTATAGCTACAAACCCCAACATCGAAGGCGAGGCGACCGCTATGTATATAAGCAAGCTGATTAAGCCGTTAGACGTTAAGGTAACAAGAATAGCCCACGGTGTACCCGTAGGCGGAGATTTGGAATATGTTGATCAAGTGACGCTTTCAAGAGCGTTGGAAGGCCGAAGGGAAATGTAAGAAACATGTTCTAAATGTGTTCGACCCGAATTATATTATTACCGGCTTGCATATGATATGCAAGCCGGCTTGTGCCTATTTATTCGCTGACAGTATTACCGCTGTTACCCTTTTGTTTTTTGCTGCTTTTTGGTTTTTGGTTTTTGTCAGGCATAAACTCGACCTCCATAAAATTATTATTAACCTATAATATTTACTCCAATTTAATGGATAATAATATTATTGGTGTATAGCTGCAAAAATATTATGGAAAATTTTGTGCTTTATTGCCTATTATTTGTTCTGTATACAAATACCATTTTTTGTAGTATACTGCTAATGATAGATACAGCTATTTTTATGTTGTAAATAGCGCTTTTAAATCGGCGCTACAATAACGGAGGTGTTTATTTATGGATAAGAAAAAAAAGCTTAAAATCGGTGTGCTTACAGGCGGCGGGGATGCGCCCGGCCTTAATGCCGTAATTTATGCCCTTGCACGGACATGCATTACAAAATACGACTATGAGTTAATCGGATATTTATTCGGCTACAGAGGGCTTTACAACAACGATTTTATTAAGCTGACAATGGAAACGACTTCAGGGATCCTGCATAAAGGCGGTACTATATTATACAGCTCAAACAAAGACAATCTTTTTCAGTACAGCGTTGAGGAAAACGGCGTAATGGTTAAGAGGGATAAATCCGACGTTGCCATTAAAAATTTAAAGAGAGACGGCGTTGACGTTCTTGTTATTTTAGGCGGCGACGGTACTCTTACAAGCGCAAGAGATTTCGCTAGAAAAGGTGTTAACGTTATCGGGATTCCAAAAACTATCGACAACGACCTTCTTTGTACGGACACTACATTCGGCTTTGACACGGCCGTAAACATAGTAACAGAAAACTTAGGCAGGCTTCATACAACAGCCGCTTCTCACCACCGTGTTATGGTTGTTGAGGTTATGGGCAGAAGCGCCGGCTGGATTGCCCTTCACGCCGGAATCGCCGGTTCGGCAGACGTTATCTTGATTCCGGAAATACCTTTTACGCTGGAGGCTATTGTTAAGAAAATAGAAGAACGTGACTCAGTCGGAAAGCACTTTACTGTTGTAGTTGTAACCGAAGGCGCTACGCAGCTTGGTGGTTCGGCTGTTGTTGGAAAAATAGTAGAGGACAGCCCTGAGCCTGTCCGTTTTGGCGGCATAGCCGCAAAGCTAGCTCACGATTTAGAGCCTCTTGTTGACCACGAAGTCAGAAGCGTTCAGCTTGGTCACATCCAGCGGGGCGGAGAAACGTCACCGGCAGACAGAGTTTTATCATGCCGTTATGGTTACGCCGCCGCAAACCTTATAGCAAAAGGCAAGTTCGGAAATATGGTTAGCCTTAAAAACGGCAAAATGTCATACGAAAGCCTTGAAAACGTTATAGGCTCCACCAAAAACGTAGACCCTAACGGCGAGCTTGTAGCGCTTGCTAAAAGTCTTGGAGTATCTTTTGGCATATAGGCTCCGGGTGCGTCAGGTGCTTTAGAAGATTACGGCGGCAAGAATAAACGTGTTTAAACAATTATTGCCGCCGTTTCTTTCAGACAAAAAATTTTGAGGTGACAGGTTTGAGTATTATTGAAAAAATCTTTGGCACGTACAGTGAAAAGGAAATTAAAAGGATTATTCCGATAGTTGACAAAATTGAAAGTCTTGAGCCGGAAATATCCGCTCTGACAGACGAGCAGCTACGCGCCAAAACACTTGATTTTAAAAGAAGGCTTGCTGATAATGAAACTCTTGACGATATTTTACCCGAAGCCTTTGCTGTTGTACGGGAAGCCGGTAAGAGGGTGTTGGGTGAAAGGCACTACAGAGTGCAGCTTATCGGCGGCTTAATACTTCACCAGGGGCGTATTGCCGAAATGCGTACAGGTGAAGGAAAAACCCTTGTTTCTACCCTTCCGGCGTACCTTAACGCTCTTACGGGCGAAGGAGTTCATATCGTAACGGTTAACGACTATCTTGCAAAACGTGACGCCGAGTGGATGGGTCAGGTTCATAGGTTTTTAGGTCTTACAGTAGGCGTTATACTCCACGACATGACAAGCGACGAACGCAGAGAAGCATATAACTGCGACATTACTTATGCAACAAACAATGAGCTTGGTTTTGACTATCTTAGAGACAACATGGTTGTTTTCAAGGAAGAGATGGTTCAAAGAGATTTGGTTTACGCCATAATCGACGAGGTTGACTCCGTTCTTATAGACGAGGCCAGAACCCCACTTATCATTTCCGGCAGCGGCAGTAAATCCACGTCTCTTTATAAGGTTGCTGACAGCTTTGTTAAAGGTCTTAAAAAAGGCCGTATTGTTAACGAAGCTGAGGCTATGAATGCTATAACAAGAGCCGAACTTATTGAAGAGGGTGACTTTGTTGTAGACGAAAAGGCTAAATCCGTCTCCCTGACCCAAGAGGGTGTTAAAAAGGCCGAAAGATTTTTTGCCATTGAAAACCTTTCCGATCCCGAAAACCTTGAAATACAACATCACATAAACAATGCACTG
>CAZEYG010000023.1:0-11714 GCA_964516575.1 uncultured Defluviitaleaceae bacterium | reverse complement strand
CAGCCGGGCTCCAACACAATTCTTGAAAAAAGCCTGCCTTTTTCATACATTTCCTCGCCTGTGATAATTTCTTCAAAGCGAACAGAGCCGTTGCCGCCTCTTAAATTGTCCTTGATTTCAACTTTTTGCTCGCTATGTTTTCTAATCATAATAATTTCTTCCTTCCTGATATATAATGAAAACTGTATTTAAAGCCTGGATTTAAAGTCGTCGTAACCAAATTGCCTGACAATATTATATGTGCCTTCTTTTTCATACAAGACGATAGACGGAAGGTTTATTCCGTTAAACGTATTGTTTTTAACCATTGTATAATGCGCCATGTCGCAAAAAACAAGCCTGCTGCCGGGGTTTAAGGGCGTATCAAAGGAATAATCACCTATTATGTCTCCGGCAAGGCAAGTGTTGCCGGCTAGTTTGTATTGATATTCTTTTTCGCCTGGTTTTCCGGCTCCAATAATATGTGGTCTGTATGGCATTTCCAGCACGTCAGGCATGTGGCAGGCGGCTGATGCGTCGAGTATTGCTATTCTCATGCCGTTTTCAACAATATCAAGTACGGTTGCTATCAGATAACCGGTGTTAAGGGCGATTGCCTCACCCGGCTCCAAATATACTTCAACGTTATATTTGCTTTTAATGAAGTTTATAGAGTTAATCAACGTTTGAATATCATAATCACTTCGGGTTATATGATGACCGCCGCCAAAATTAACCCATTCCATTTTGTGTAAATACTTGCCGAACTTTTCATCAAACACCTGAACGGTTTGCCACAAAACATCGGAGTTCTGCTCACACATAGTATGAAAATGAAGGCCGGATATTCCGTCCAGATCCTTTTCCCTAAAGCCTGCAAGGGTAACTCCAAGCCGCGAATTTTCGCAACATGGGTTATAAATATCCGGCGATATTTGAGAGTATTCCGGGTTAACTCTAATGCCGCATTTTATAGGCTTACTTGATTTAGTGACAACTGCCTTATACTTATTCCATTGGTTAAAGGAATTAAAAACTATGTGGCCGCAAAAATTCATTATCTCGTCGAATTCGCTTTCCAAATAAGCCGGGGCGAATATGTGGGTTTCCTTGCCCATTTCCGTATAACCCAACTTCGCTTCAAACAGCGAGCTTGCAGTTGTGCCGTTTAAATATTTGGCAATAAGCGGATAGGTTTTGTACATGGAAAAGCCCTTTTGCGCCAAAAGGATTTTACAGCCGGTTTTATCTATGACAGATTTAAGTTTCTCCAAATTTTTAATTAGAAGCTGTTCGTCTATCAAATAACATGGGGTAGGCGGCACGTTAAAATCAAGCATTACATCACCTCTAATCAACAAGCTCCGGAGAAAAGCTTTCTTTCCACGGTAAGCCGAATTTGTTTAAATCGTCCATAAATGGGTCGGGATCGAACTCTTCGATGTTAAACACGCCGGGTTTTTTCCACTTGCCGGTCATAATAAGTTTTGCGCCTATCATAGCCGGAACGCCGGTTGTGTAAGATATAGCTTGGGAGCCTACTTCCTTGTAACATTCCTCGTGATCGCAAACGTTGTATAAATAGTAGGTTTTAGGCTTGCCGTCCTTAATACCCTGGAATATGCAGCCTATGTTTGTTTTACCTTTGGTTCTTGGGCCTAATGACGCCGGGTCAGGTAAAACGGCCTTTAAAAACTGAAGAGGCACAATTTTTTGGCCTTCGTAGTTAATAGGCACGATGGAAGTCATGCCTACGTTTTCAAGTACCTTAAGGTGAGTTAAATAGTTTTGAGAGAAGGTCATAAAGAATCTTATTCTTTTAATGCCCTTAATGTTAAGTGCTAAAGATTCCAGCTCCTCATGATGCAGCAGGTACATATCCTTCTCGCCGATTTCGGGGAAGTTGTACGTTCTTTTGATAGACATAGGCTCTGTTTCGATAAATTGGCCGTTCTCAAAATAGCTTCCGTTGGCCGTTACTTCGCGGATATTGATTTCCGGGTTGAAGTTTGTTGCAAAAGGATAACCATGGTCGCCGGCGTTGGCGTCTAAAATGTCGATATAATGTATTTCGTCAAAGTGGTGTTTCATTGCGTAGGCAGAGAAAACTCCTGTTACGCCGGGGTCAAAACCGCTGCCTAAAAGGGCTGTAAGACCTTTTTCTTTGAATTTGTCTCTATAAGCCCATTGCCATTTGTATTCAAATTTAGCTGTATCAAGAGGCTCGTAGTTAGCTGTGTCCATGTAGTGAACGTCGGCTTCAAGGCAAGCGTCCATAATAGTTAAATCCTGATAGGGCAGAGCAACGTTTATAACAACCTCTGGCTTATAGTTGTTTATAAGTTTTACTAGCTCTGCCACGTTGTCGGCGTCAACCTGAGCGGTTGTAATTTTAGTTTTAGTGTTTTTTATGCTTTCTTTTATAGCGTCACACTTAGAAAGCGTCCGGCTTGCAATACAGATTTCCTCAAATACTTCATGGTTTTGGCAGCATTTGTGTATAACCACGTTTGCAACGCCACCGGCGCCGATAATTAATGCTCGTCCCATTTTCATACCTCCGTTTTATACTGTAATTTACTGTTTATTTATATATTTGCAAAAGCAATTCCCGAAGCAGCTTACAGGCCAGTGATGTTGAAGCCCCGCTTTGATCGTAAACAGGGGAAAGCTCGTTTATGTCGAAGGCTATAATATTCAGCCTTGCGGCTTTGTCGATAGCTGCTAATAATTCGTTAAAGAAAACCCCACCTGCTTCCGGCGTGCCTGTGCCGCAAAAGCATGATGAATCTAAAACATCAAGGTCAATAGATAAATAAACCGGCTTGTCCTTAATAACATCTATTGCATAGTCGATGTTATTAAGGTTAAACTTGTTCATGTAAACATGCTCTTTTGCCCAGATAAATTCTTCTCTGTCACCGCTGCGTATGCCGTACTGAAAGATTCTGCCGACGCCTAAAATATCAAAACAGCGGCGCATAACGGTTGCGTGAGAGAGGGTTTCGCCGAGATACTCGTCTCTAAGGTCGGCATGGGCGTCAAAGTGGATAATGTGTAGGTCAGGGTATTTTTTATAAGCGGCTCTGACAGCGCCTAGCGTAACTAAATGCTCCCCGCCAATCATACAGCTTATTTTATCGTCCGCTAAAACCCGGCTTGTGAACTCTTCTATTTTGGCCAACGACTTAACGGGGTTGCCAAAAGGCAGCTCCAACTCGCCGCCGTCGAAAACCTTGATGTCTGTCAGGTCTTTGTCCTGATATGGACTATAGGTTTCTATAGAATAACTTTCGCTCCTGATGGCGGCTCCGGCAAAACGTGTGCCAGGGCGGTAGGAGGTTGTGTTATCCATTGGTGCGGAGAAAATTACTATTCTGCTTTCCGCATATTCGCTGTCACAGCCGATAAACGTATGAATGTTTTTGGCAGGTGTGTTTTTATTGTCATTCATCAGAGAGTAACTCCTTAACAAATGTAGGAAGGGCAAAAGCACCTTTGTGAAGGCATGTATTGTAATATTTTGTTTTAATGCCTAGGTTGTTCCATGTTTCGGTATTTAAGCCGCTGATTGGGTCAAACTTCTTTGAAGAAAAACCAAAAAGCCAGTGACCTGACGGATACGTTGGTATATGCGCCTGAAAAACGTCGCAAATAGGGAATATTTTTTTGAGCTTCATGTGTACTCGCTGCATAGCCTTTACGTCTTGAGGGTAATATGGGCTTTCGTGCTGGTTCACAAGTATGCCGTCGGGCTTAAGAGCATTGTAGCAGTTGCCGTAAAACTCTCTTGTAAAAAGACCTTCTCCCGGGCCGAAGGGGTCTGTTGAGTCTACAATAATCAAGTCGTATTCGTCTGATTTTGTACGTACAAACTTCATACCGTCCTCAAAAAATATGTTGACCCGGCTGTCGTCTAGTTTTGATGCTGTTTGCGGAATATATTCCTTGCAAATATCCACAACCAGCTTGTCGATTTCAACCATATCAATACGCTCGATAAAGTGGTATTTGGTAAGTTCTCTAACAGTACCGCCGTCTCCGGCGCCGATAACAAGGACTTTTTTTACGGACGGATGTACTGCCATTGCTGTGTGGGTAATCATTTCGTGATAGACAAATTCGTCTTTTTCCGTAATCATAAGATAACCGTCAAGAACAAGCATTTTTCCGAACTCAAAGGATTTCAAAACATCAATCCTTTGAAAGTCACTGTTTGCAGAGACAAGCTGTTCGTCAACCTTAATAGAAAACCTGACGTTTTGGGTGTGTTCCTCAGTATACCAAAGCTCCATTTAACGCCTCCTTCTTCAATACTACCTTACACAAAGCTGTTTTCATCAACAATATTTATGCTTTCGATTTTCATATCCTGCGTGCCGGTTAGTGAGCAGCCTTTTTCTTTGGCATATTTAATATAGTCGAGTATATCATCTGTTATCATTTCGCCAGGCGCAAGAATAGGTATGCCCGGCGGATAACACATTACAAATTCACCGCAAACTTTACCAAGGCTTTTTTCGATAGGCACTGGTTTTTTGGGGCTGTAAAACGCCTTTTGCGGCGCAAGTGAAATTATCGGGTTGATATATTCTTGTTCAAGCATTCCGGCCTTGTCCTTTGAATAAAGTCTTTTAATTTCTGCAAGAGCGCCTATAAGCCGCTCTATTTCAAAAGCTCTGTCGCCGGAGGATATTATGGCAAGGATGTTTCCGATGTCACCTAGCTCTATTTGTATTTCAAAATCGTCGCGCAAAATATCATAAACCTCAATTCCAGCAAGGCCGATTTCACGAGTATAAATAGAGAGTTTTGTCGTATCAAAAGCAAAAGCCTCGTTGCCGTTTAAGATGTCGTTGGAAAAGGCAATGTATCCGCCTATTTTGTTAATTTCATGGCGGGCGTATTGTGCAAGCTCGATTGTTTTTTTAAAGATGTCCTTGCCGTTTAAGGCAAGGTTTTTTCTTGCCAAATCCAAAGACGATAAAAGCAGGTATGAGCCGCTGGTAGTTTGGGTCAGGTTTATAATTTGACGTACATATGCCGAATTTACATTTTTACCGCAAAGTAAAAAAGAGCTTTGTGTCAGGGAGCCGCCAGTTTTATGCATACTTACGGCAGTTATATCCGCTTTTGCAGCCATTGCGCTAATGGGAAGGTTATCACCGAAATAAAAATGTGTGCCGTGAGCTTCGTCTACAAGCACAAGCATGTTGTTTTTGTGTGCCAGCTTAACAATTTCCGTCAGATTTGAGCAAACGCCGTAATAGGTAGGGTTGTTTACCAAAATAGCCTTTGCGTCAGGGTTTTCGCATATGGCTTTTTTTATCTCGTTAACGGACATACCAAGAGCTATACCCAGCCGGTTATTAACGCCGGGGTTAATATAAACCGGAACAGCGCCGCATACCACAAGGGCGTTAATTGCGCTTCTATGAACATTTCGCGGCATAATTATTTTGTCGCCGGCTTTGCAGGCGGACATAATCATTGCCTGAACGGCGGCGGTTGTTCCGTTAACCATAAAAAAAGCGGATTCAGCGCCGAATGCTTCACATACAAGCGCTTCCGCTTCTTTGATAACGGATACAGGATGGCAAAGATTGTCTAAGGGTTTCATGGAATTAACATCAACCCTTAAACAATCCTGCCCTAAAAAATCGGTAAGTTCTTTGTTGCCGCGGCCGCCCTTGTGGCCGGGAACGTCAAATCTTACAACTCTGTTTTGCTTATGAGCTTCCAGCGCCTCATAAATCGGGGCATTATTTTGTGTTAGTTTTTTCATAATCACTGTGCCCCCTATTAATAAATATTCATGCCGCTGAATATCTCAATCATTTCCTGACGGAGGTTGTCTGTTATTTTAAGCCGCTGCTTAGGGGGAAGTTCATAAACGTCTTTATTAAATAAATAGTTTTGAAGCTCTATTTCCTTTATAAGCATTTTAGTATGGAATATATTTGACTGGTAGACGTTTACGTCTATAGCGTCGTATTTTGTTAGGGTTTTTTGATCAATATAGTCCTGTATAGAGGTTATGTTATGGTCGATATAATATTTTTTGCCCTCTAAATCCCTTGTAAAACCTCTCACCCTGTAGTCGATGGTGATAATGTCGGAATCAAAGCTATCTATAAGATAACCTAACGCATTAAGCGGGGAAATTTCGCCGCAGGTGGAGACATCGATGTCTACCCGAAAGGTTGAGATAGAGTTTTTCGGGTGTGCCTCGGGGTATGTGTGGACTGTAACATGGCTTTTGTCTAAATGGGCGTGGACAGTGTTACTTGCGCTTTTAACAAGGATAGTGCCGTCGCCTGTTACAGAAGGCTCCTTAACAAGACGCTCCTCAGCCACAAGCAGATTTACAGAAGCTCCGAGAGGGTCGTAGTCCTGCTTTGAAATGCTTATGACATGAGCGCCGATAATACTGGTTACATTGCATAAAATGTTTGTAAGTCTTTCAGAATTATACTGCTCGTCAATGTATGCCGTATAATCTTTTTGCTCTCTCTCACTTTTTGCATAGCAAACATCATAGATGTTGAAGCTAAGTGTTTTTGTGAGGTTGTTAAAGCCATACAATGTCAGCTTTTTTTCCAACCCTAACATCACAACCTTCTTAAGTATAATCTCAAAAGCTATTACCGCCGTAATATTACCCCGGCAGTGAAAAACATCATTTTTCACTGCCAACCCTTTGACGGAGTCTTGCGGCTCCTAAGGGGTCTACGGCAATTAATTATAATTTATCATCAATAGACAGTAAAGTAAATAGTAAAGTCAATTATATTGCCCGTGTTTCGTGTTTAAGCCATGTTTTTTCATCATCGGATAAAAACGGCGACAGCTTGTTATAAACATCGGCATGGTATTCGTTAAGCCATTTGGCTTCTTCGTTTGTAAGCATCTCCCGTTTAAGGGCATTAAGTTCAATAGGGCAGGGGGATACGGTTTCAAACCGCATAAACGAACCGTTTTCGTTTTCATAATCCTTCACAACAAGCATAGTGTTTTCTATTCGGATGCCCCAAACGTCTTTTTTGTATATACCCGGCTCGTTGGTTAAAAGCATACCTGCCTCCAGCTTTAAATACGGGGAAGAATATCTAAAGTTTTGAGGCCCTTCATGAACGCTTAATAAATATCCCAAGCCGTGGCCTGTGCCGCATTTATAGTCAAGACCTAAATCCCACATAGGTTTTCTGGCTAGAATATCAAGGCTGTTTCCGCCGGCGCCGTATAAAAACTTTGCGGTAGCTAGGCTTATATGGGATTTAAGAACTATTGTAAAGTCTTTCTTCATTTCTTCGGGAATTTCACCTAAGGCAAAGGTTCTTGTAATGTCTGTAGTACCGTCAAAATACTGACCACCTGTGTCTACAAGCAACATACCCTCCGGCTTTAGCTTAGCGCTTTTACCTTTTAGCGGGTTATAATGCATAAGAGCGGCGTTTGGCATGTAACCGGCGATTGTTGGAAAACTGGCGTCTATAAAATTCCCAAGCTCTTTTCTGAATGAGTTTATTTTATCGTGTATATCCGCTTCTTCAATATCTAATTTGCCGACGTTTTCCTTGACCCATTTAATAAGCCTTATAGTAGCCACGCCGTCACGTATTTGACTTTTTCGTAGGTTTTCTATTTCAGTCAAGTTTTTAACTGCTTTAAGTTTGGTAGTAATATCTATACCTTCTGTTATGTCTATAGAATCAGGTACACTGTTTTTAATGGATATACTTATTCTGTCCGGGCTTAAAAACATCGTTTCCTGCTTGTCGTAACCTTTTAAGAACCCGATTATTTCGTTGTAGTCCTTTATTATAACGCCGTCGCTTTCAAGACAGGCCTTAAGCTTCGGCTCCAGCTTAGTTGCGTTTATAAACAAATAAGCCTTATCCATAGTAATAAAGCTGTAGGCATAAACAACCGGCGTAAAGGGGACGTCTGTGCCTCTTATGTTAAACAGCCATGCAATGTCGTCGAGAGAGGAAATAACGCAGCTTTCGGCGCCTTCTTTTTTAAGCTCTGCTCTGACATCGTTTAGTTTTTCAATGCGGCTTTTGCCGGCAAACTCTACGGAATGCTCATAAACCTTATCTAGCGGCAGAGCAGGTCTATCCTTCCAAATTTTATCTATTAAATCCACGTCAAATTTAGTCGTGATTTTATTCTTTTTAAATTCTGACATGTACTTGTTGTAGAGGTCGTAGGAAATAGTACGTCCGTCAAAGCCAACAACAGCTCCCTTGGGTAATTGGTCTTTCAGCCACTCCTGAATAGCGGGAACTCCGTCAATATTCATTTTAAACAAATCAATAGTAGAGTCCTTCAGTTGGTTTTCGGCCTGGATGAAGTATCTGCCGTCGGTCCAAAGCCCGGCTTTATCCATTGTTACGGCAACGGTTCCTGCAGAGCCGTTAAAACCGGAGAGCCATGCTCTTGAAGACCAGTGAGAGCAAACGTACTCGCTGGAATGAGCGTCTGGGCTAAGAATTATGTATGCGTCAATTCCGTTTTCTTTCATTTGGCTGCGAAGAGCGGCCAACTTTTCTACCGACGTCATTTAAAGTCCCCCTATTATTCTTTGTTTTTATCTTGCTCTATTTTCTCAATTTTATATATTAATGTCAATAGATTTTAAAATCTGTTCAAAAAAACCCGGAAATGATATGTCAACGCATCCGGAATCGAAAATAATCGTTTCTCCTTCAGCTTTAAGCCCCGCTACGGCAAGGCTCATGGCAACCCGGTGGTCGTTATGGCTGTTTACCTCGTTACCTTTTAGTAATGTGTTTCTGCTTCCGCAAATAATCATACCGTCGTGGGTTTCTTTGACATTTGCACCAAGCCTTGAAAGCTCTTCAGTCATGGTTTTAATGCGGTTAGATTCCTTTACCTTAAGCTCCTCGGCGTTCTTTATTTGGGTATTGCCGTCGGCAAACAACGCGGCAACAGCAAATACAGGTATTTCGTCTATCATTCGTGGGATAATATCCCCGCCGATTGATATCGCCTCAAGCTGGGAGCTTTTAACTTCAATATCACCTACATACTCTCCGCAAATTTGGCGTTTATTGTTAATTTTAATTTGGCCGCCCATTTCCGAAAGAGCGTCAATAATGCCTGTTCTTGTCTCATTTATTCCTACGTTTTTAATAACGATATGCGAATCCTTTGTTATCATAGCAGCTACAATTAAAAAGGCGGCGGAAGAAATATCAGCAGGAACGGTAATGTCCTTTGCGGCAAGACTTTTAACCGGGTTGATTATTATGCGGCTTCCGTCTTTTTTAATATCTGCGCCTAAATAACTTAGCATAATTTCAGTATGGTCACGGCATTTAACAGGCTCATCAACTACTGTTTCGCCCTCGGCCGACAAAGCCGCCAGTATTATAGCTGATTTTATTTGTGCGCTTGCAACCGGCAGGCGGTAGGATATGCCTTTCAGCTTCCGGCCTATGATTTCAAAGGGCGCAAAGCCTTGCTTTTCAATACATCTGATGTTTCCGCCCATCAGCGTAAGTGGTTCTATTACCCTTCCCATAGGGCGTTTTTGGATAGAGCTGTCGCCGGTTAAGGTGCATTTAAGGTTTGTTTGGGAAAGGAGACCACTTAGCAGGCGTATCGTTGTTCCGCTGTTGCCGACGTCAAGGACGGATTCCGGCTGCTTTAAGCTGTCTAATCCGCCGCCGTAAACTGTTACGCTGCTTTCGTCTACATCAATCTTAACCCCTAGCTGCCTGAAACAACGGATTGTACTAAGGCAATCCTCGCCCATAAGAAAGCCTTTAATAGTTGATTTTCCGCTTGCTATTGCCGAAAGCATAACGGCTCTGTGGGAAATGGACTTGTCGCCGGGTACGGTGAATATTCCGTTTATTCCTGTTTTTGGTTTTATAATGGCTCTGTTCATTTTATTCTCCTTATGTAGAGTATAATTGTTCTAATTATATATGGTATATCCAATATTTTTCAGCAAGCTGATACTTTTATGCATACTGTCCTCGCTGTCAAGAACAACCTGCAACACTCCGCTTTCGTATTCCCTGTTGTTTATAATTCCAATATTTTTAATATTAATGTGGTTTTCGCTAAGGATAGTGGCTATTTTTGCGATTATACCCGGCTTGTCCTCTACGTCAACCTTTATTTCGTAAAGCCGGTTGAGTAGTGCGTTGGATTTATTAGTAAAGCCGTCACGGTAATCCTTTGCGTTTTTAAGAAAATCATAGAGGTTGTCCCCCCCTGTATTTAGGCTTTGCTCAAAAAGCATAAGCTGGTTTTTAAAGTTTTCAAGCATAACTAATAAGGGAGCCTTATTACTTTCACAAATTGAGCGCCAAATATCCGGGCTGCCAGAGGCTATTCTCGTAATATCCTTAAAACCTCCTGCCGCCAAAAGCTGCATTTTAAACTCGGGTGAATCGGCGCTTTTTACCGTAGACACAAGTGATGCAGCGATGATATGGGGCAGATGGCTTATGGCGGCTACGGAATAATCATGCAACTTTGGCTGCATAATAATCGGTATAGCGCCTATAGTTTCGGCTAGGGATGTCATTATATTAAGCTGTTTGCGGCTTGTATCCGGCGAAGGCGTAAATATATAGTAAGCATTTTCAAATAAGAATGATTTAGCAGCGTCGTAGCCGGTTTTTTCTGAACCGGCCATAGGATGGCCGCCGATAAAACATACGCCTTTACAGGCTGAAATTTTATCCATAATTTGTGCCTTTGTGCTTCCTACGTCTGTTAATATGCAGCCGGGGCTTATTATTTTGGAAAGCTCTTTTGCGTATTTTACTATTTCATCAACAGGCGTACAGATGAAAATAACTCCACAATCCTTAAAAATATTAAGGTTACTTGTACTGTATTCGTTTATAACCCCTTCCAAAAAGGCTTTTTTCAGAGGCTCGTCCTTACGTCCAAAGGCTGTTATCCGTATATTAGGCGACTTAACACGAAGCGCCTTTGCAATCGAACCGCCTATAAGACCAAGGCCGATTATTCCTATTGCTTTGATACTTGTGGTTTCCATATATATTTCTCCTGCTTATAATAAAGTAAGCTGTCGGTCGTCATAACCGAGCTTGTAGCTTTTTATGATATCACGCATATTATAAAGCAAACCAAGGCGGTTGCATTCGGTTGTAAACAGCCGGCTAAGCTCTTTTGAATTGGGGCTTGAGCAGACATAGGAGTTATTAAACCGCTTTATATATTTTTCCTTAACACCGGGAAACATCTCGTCCAGCTTGTTATAAAAATACTCACGCTGATTGTCTCTTAACGTGACTCCAAATGCGGGATAAATAAACCTTGCTCCGCTTGCTTTTGAAAGACGGATAATTTCCATAACATTATCAGCCGTATCGTTTATAAAAGGCAACAGCGGCATAAGTAATACTCCGCAGTATATGCCATTATCCGACAGCTCCTTTATTGCGCTGAACCTTTCGCTTGAAAGAGCTACGTTTTGTTCAAGCTTTTTGCAGAGGGTGTCGTCGGCTGTTGTTACCGTTAGTTTTACGATAACCGGCGAATGCGACTTAATATCTTTCAAAATATCTATATCACGGGTAACAAGGGGGCTTTTTGTTGCTATTCCGACGCCAAAGCCGTAGGCGTTTATAAGATCCAGCCCACGTCGTGAAAGCAGCAGCTTTTCCTCAAAAGTATTGTAAGGGTCTGATGAACCTGTGCTTATGATACCTCTATTTATCTTT
>CAZEYG010000022.1:0-11776 GCA_964516575.1 uncultured Defluviitaleaceae bacterium | reverse complement strand
CCCCAAAAGCACGTTTTGTAAAATTGTCCGCCACTCAAGCAAATGGTCCTTTTGCAGCATATATCCTATTGAAGCCACATTCTCGTCCTTTTCTCCATGGACAAAAACTTCACCTGATGAAGGTCGCAAAAGCCCTGCAATTATAGATAAAAGCGTTGTCTTTCCGCAGCCGCTTGGCCCGACAATGCTTATAAATTCACCCTTAGACACTGAAAAGCTAACGTTTTTTACCGCTTCTGTTTCCCTTTCGGGCTCATGAAAGGTCATGCATATATTATTAAGCTCTAAAATATTTTCCACTTAAATGCCCTCCCAAATTGTTTTGGTTTAAGAGTATATCCTTAAATAACAAAGCTCCTTATGGATATACTCAAACGTGGTTTTTTAGATTCACTTATAATATATTAAAACAAGCGTTTATATGTGAAGGGCATGACTGCTTAAAATTATATCCAATGAATAATATATCACCTATGCGGAAAACTAAGGCTAAACGGGAGATGATTAATATAGACCTTTTATCGCTTGCAATAGCGCCGATTCTAATTGGCTTGTTTTACATTTATATAAGGGACAAATACGAAAAGGAGCCTGTGCGCCTTTTACTAACCGGCCTTGTTTATGGCTTTGTTATTACTGTCCCTATTATACAAGCAGAAAATTTCGTTACGCTTTTTATTCCAAACAGCGGCGGAGTGCTTATGGAAGCCTTTTACCTTTCGTTTTTGGTTGCGTCCCTTGTTGAGGAGCTGTTTAAATTTGCCGTATTGTTTTTTTTGGTTTGGCGCAACGATAACTTTAACGAGCGGTTTGACGGCATAGTTTACGCTGTGTTTATTTCCCTTGGTTTTGCGGCTGTAGAAAACGTGCTGTATGTTACAAACCCGCAAATGGGCGGCTTAAACACTGCTCTGCTTCGAGGCGTTGTTTCTGTTCCGGGTCATGCGCTTTTTGGCGTTGCAATGGGTTACTACTTTGCTCTTTCAAAATTTATTAGGAGCAAAAGAGTATGGCTTTTTATAAAAGCGTTTTTTGTGCCTTGGTTTTTACACGGGGTTTACGACTTTATTCTGCTTTCTAATATGAAGCTGATGATGCCCGTGTTTATAGCGTTTGTGGCTTATATGTGGTTCAGCGGATTTAAGAAGATGAAAAGGCATATAGAAAATTCTCCATTTAAAATTAATGAAACAAAGAAAAAGCAAAAAGCCCTTTGATTAGGGTTGAAATATTTAGGCAAAAGAGTTATAATTTCTATAATTATACATTTAAAGTTTAAAATGTGGGCAACAAATGTTTCTGCAGAGCGGAGGAATTAAAGTGATTTTAGCCATAAGCTGCGGAGGTGTTGTAATTCATAGGGGTAAGGTTCTTTTGCTTTATAAAAATCAAAACGGCAGGTATATGGGGTGGGTAATGCCCAAGGGTACGATAGAAGAAGGCGAAACCTATAAGCAGACGGCTTTAAGAGAGGTTCGGGAAGAGACGTCCGTAAACGCCAAAATTATTAAGTATATCGGGAAAACGGAATATAACTTCCGTGGAAATGACGATATGATTAAAAAAACTGTTCATTGGTATCTTATGACGTCCGATACCTTTTTTTGCAAGCCGCAGGCAGAGGAATATTTTTCCGATGCCGGTTTTTATAAGCAGCATGAAGCCTATCACCTGCTTAAGTTTCATGATGAAAAGCAAATACTTAAAAAAGCGTATATTGAATACAACGCATATTTACCGCAAAGGAATAAAATAATAAGAAGTGACGTCTTTTTAGGCGCACAAAACCGAGGCTTGTAGTTTATAAAGCGTTTTGACTTCATTGATTATTTCTTAATTAGAAAGTCAAAACAGGAAGTGGTTTGCTTCATTATGAATCTTTTAATTAGAGCAAACCGGTATAATTTAAAAAGGGAGTGTTACTATGAAAAAGCTGTTTGACGAGGATTTATCAATTTCAGAAATTAAGAAGCTCATAAGAAGAGCCGGGCAAAGAGATCATGGTCTTGTGTTCTATATTATGGCGATTTCCGGCGTTGTAATCGCCTGTTGTCTTGTTGTGCTTGTAGTACTTAAATTTATAAACCGTTACGACGGATATGAAAACTTTGACTGCTGTTACGACGAATATTACGACGACGAGGACGATTTTTACGACGATGAGACAGACATTAACAGCGAAGCCGAGCAGTCTGAAGAATAGAAAAAACGCCTTCCGCAAAAGGTCTTTCTCCGCTTGCGGAAGGTATTAAGGGCTTCTGCTTAATGGGTGATGCGCTTAGTGAGTAAGAAACGAATAATACTAATAGCTGTTGTAATAGCGGCTTTTGCGGTGGCTTTTGTTTTTTATGCCGTTTATAAGCCGGGGCGTCTGTATGTGGCTAAGATTGGCAAATACAAGGTTTCAGCCGGCGAATACGTCATATATTTACATGAGCAGAAAAAGCTGTTTGAAGAAATAGGCGGCGCCGACATTTGGAAATCAGACTTTGACGGGGAGCTGCCGGAAAACGTCGCCAAACAAAACGCCTTAAACTCCATTGCCCTTGTTAAAACGGTATGCGCCAACGCCTACCGCTT
Source organism: uncultured Defluviitaleaceae bacterium (assembly GCA_964516575.1). Classification (GTDB taxonomy): domain Bacteria; phylum Bacillota; class Clostridia; order Lachnospirales; family WRBF01; genus CAZEYG01. The sequence continues at coordinate 9,196 of CAZEYG010000022.1, read as the reverse complement.
TTCTGTCGCCCTTAACGAAGAAGAAGCGGCAGACGCTAGGGAATGGGCTGAAGCGTTTATGGATGAGCTTAACCCGGATGTTTCCAAAAAATATAATATCGACAAAGATCTGCTTATTTCTATTAAAAAGGACAGCGACCTTTACGAAAAGGTTTTGAGCCATGTTGGCAGTGAGCAGCTTTTAAATGAAGACTACGCTCAATGGAGCAAAACTGTAGTCATCGAAAAAAACTATAATGTATGGGATACTATCGGCATTAGTGATTTGCCGTAAGACGTTAAAACCTTATTCAAAATCCTTATTCAAAATATTTTACTATCCCCTGATATATGGACCAGGCTACCTTCTCTTGATATTCGTCGCTTTCTAAGTTTTTCTTGTCCTTGTAGTTTGTTAAAAAGCCGCATTCTACTATAACGGCGGGGCATGTTGTTTTACGAAGTATGTAATAACTTTTGTTGGGTGACGATTCACGTACGCTTTTGCCGCCCATTTGGTTTTTAATTTCGTTTTCTATACATGTGGCCAGTTTTTTCGAGTTATCGGAGTTGTCGTAATAAAACACTTGAGCGCCTCTTGTGCCGGAGTCGGGATAAGCGTTTTGATGGATACTTACGAGAATATCGGCCTTGCTGGAGTTTGCTATGTTTTTTCTTCTAGCCATGTCTGCCGATTTATAACTGCCTAAGGCGTCGTCTGTTGCTCTTGTTAAAACAACCTGGGAGCCTCCCTGCTCTAGATAGGCTTGCAGCTTCAGAGTTATTTTAAGGTTAATATCCTTTTCAAACGTATCGCTGTCGGCTACCTTGCCGGAATCAAAACCCCCGTGGCCTGCATCCAAAAGCACGATTTTTTTAGATACCGGCATAGAAAAGGTTTCGACGGTTTCGTCGTTAAACGTCTTTATTACGCCTACAAATATGATTATTAAGTAAAGCGCTATCAGCAGCTTTTCTTTTTTTATGCTTATTACCTTCATATTTACCCCCGAATAAATATCGTTAAATAATTTTATTCGGATAATTTGACATGTATTCGTGTTTTATTTCGTGTTTTAGCTAGTTTTACAATTTGACATTTAAATTTTTAAGATGTATAATAAATTACTCGTGCTAGCCGGGGAGGTAGCGGTTCCCTGAACTCACAACCCGCTATAGTGAGGGTGAAGCCTGTCTTTAGGCTCCTTCCCTGTAAGGTCTGCCTGTTGAAAGTGGCGTTGACGGTCAAGTCTTACGCAACACCAGCTTGTGAAGCGTGTCAGGTTCGGAAGAAAGCAGCACTAAGCAATGCCTGGTGTGTGCCGCAAGGGCGCTTGACCCGAGCTAACTGCAACGGTACCGCTTGGAGGGAAATGTCAACAGCAGGCGCACGGGTTTTATAATAAACTTTCCTGGGGGCAGCTACAGCTTTCAGGTTTTTTTATATTTATTTTTATATTTATAAAGAAGAATATGAAAATTTTAAATAATATATTAAATAATTAAAAATAAGTATGGAAATACTTGTAGATATATTATATAATAGGCTTAGAATAGAAAAAGTATATGCTTGCCCATAGACTGCCCTTTTGCAGTTTTATCAGGCGGCTGTTAATACAAGGGGATAAGTTATGAACTTTAAACAAGTCAGAGAAGCTTCACTCGGTGTTGCTATAATTGCCAGTATTGTGTTTATTATTGTACCGCTGCGTCCGGGCCTTTTGGATTTCCTGTTTATGCTGAACATCGGGATTTCGCTTGTTATACTCCTAAGCGCTTTGTATGCAAAGGAATCTCTTGATATGTCACTTTTTCCGACCATACTTTTAATCACTACCATATTCCGTCTTTCCCTTAACGTTTCGTCTACTAGACTTATGCTTGGCGAAGGTTATGCCGGCAAGGTTGTCGAAACCTTCGGCGGCTTTGTTGGTGGCGACAACATGGTTGTTGGTATTATCGTATTCATCATTATCGTTTTAGTTAACTTTATGGTTATAACAAAAGGCTCCGAGCGTGTGGCTGAGGTTACTGCTAGGTTTACATTAGACGCTATGCCAGGTAAGCAGATGGCTATTGACGCCGACCTTAACACCGGCCTTATCGACGAGGCCGAAGCCAAAGCACGGCGTAAAAAAATATCTGACGAATCCAACTTTTTCGGCGCTATGGACGGTGCTAGTAAGTTTGTTAAGGGAGATGCTATTATCGGTATTTTGATTACGCTTATAAACATTACCGGCGGTATTGTTTTGGGCGCAACAGGTATTGCAACAGGTAATAAGCTGCCCCTTGCTGACGCCGCTAGCTTATATACCATAATGACAATCGGCGACGGCCTTGTTGGTCAGATTCCCGCTATTCTTATATCAACCGCCACAGGCCTTCTTGTTACAAAGGCGACCAGCGAGGCGGAAATCAGCGCTAATATCACTAAACAGCTGTTCAACCAGCCGCTGGTTATTGCAATTGCCGGCGGGGTTTTGGCCGGGCTTGGTGCAGTTACGCCGCTGCCTACGATTTTGTTTGTGCCTTTTGGCTTTTTGCTTATGTATGCGGCTTATGTAATGAGCAAGCGCAACCAGCTTACGGCTATTACAGAAGAAATAACTATGGAAGATGCGGAGGTGGAAGAAATAAGACGTCCTGAAAACGTTGTTTCTCTGCTTAACGTTGACCCGATTCTTTTGCTTTTTGGTTATGGGCTTATCCCTCTTGTTGACCCGGCTCAAGGCGGCGACCTTTTAGACCGTGTCGTTATGATACGCCGCCAAATAGCTTTGGAGCTTGGGGCTATTGTGCCTGTTATCCGCCTTCGAGACGACATTAAGTTAAGCCCCAATCAGTACCGCATAATGATTAAAGGGGTTGAGGTTGCTAGAGGTGATATTTTATTCGACCACTACATGGCAATGAACCCGGGGTATGTTGAAGAGGAAATAGACGGTATCGAAACCGTTGAGCCTTATCTTGGGCTGCCGGCGCTTTGGATTTCCGATTCCCAGCGTGAACGTGCCGAGGCTTTGGGTTATACGGTTGTTGACCCACCTGCTATTATTGCAACACACCTTACTGAAATTGTCAGAGAACATCTTCACGAGTTGCTTTCACGCCAAGACGTTCAGATTCTTATAAACAACGTAAAGGAAGCAAACAGCGTCCTTATAGACGAGCTTGTGCCGAAGTTGCTTTCTATCGGTGATATTCAAAAGGTGCTTGCGAATCTTTTACGTGAAGGTGTTTCCATAAGAGACCTTGTGTCTGTCCTTGAAACACTAGCCGACTACGCACACATGACACGTGATACGGATATGCTGACGGAATATGTTCGCCAATCCTTAAGACGTGCTATATCACATAGATTTTTTGAAGGCGAGATAAACAAGGTTATAACCTTAGACCCAGAGCTTGAACAAAAGATTATGGGTTCTATCCAACAAACCGAGCAAGGCTCATACATTGCGCTGGATCCGAAATCAACCCAGGCGATTTTTGATAACCTTAATTCCGAGATTACTAAGCTGACTTCCCTTGGGATGCAGCCTATTATTCTGACGTCGCCTATTGTCCGCATTTATTTCAAGCGCCTTGTGGAGCAGATAGCGCCGGATTTAGTTGTTTTATCATACAATGAGCTTGACCCGTCACAGGAAATTCAGTCTATAGGAATGGTGAGCCTTGCGTGAAGATAAAAAAATTTACTGCCACTACGGAAAAGGACGCTATCGAAAAGGTTAAGGCCGAGCTTGGCCTGGACGCTTTAGTTCTAAATATTAAGACAACAAAACCTAAGGGATTGTTTGCTTTTTTTAGAAAGCCTGTTGTTGAGGTTACGGCGGCTTATGAGGAAAAGGTCGCTAATAAACCTTTACCTTTGGCGTCGAAAAATACGGAAGAACCGGCCGGCTTGGCTGATTTACCCGTGCCGGGAACGAAAGTTTTACCTGACGCTGAAACCCAAAACCCACGGGCTATCGAAAGCGTTATTAAAGACAAAACAATTGCAATGCAATCCATACAAATAGAATCGCTTAAAAACAAAATATCCAGTACGGAGGACTTGCTGAGCCAGCTTATGAGCCAGCTTTCCGTAGCCGAACGCAAGGATGACGCTTCCGGCAGAAAATATGAAAACAGTATGCTTCAAATCTTTTATGAGGCCCTTATTGATCAGGAGGTTCTTCCTGAAATTGCCGAAAAGATATTAGAAGACGTAAACAATATTGAAGAAGAAGATAAAATAGATATAAGCCTTATTGTTAAGGTCGTATATAATACTATTTTAAACATTCTTGGTACACCGGACGAATGCGTTGAAAGGAAAAAGGCAAAGGAAAACGCACGTGTTTTTGCTTTTGTTGGCCCAACAGGCGTCGGTAAAACAACAACCATCGCTAAACTTACTTCTATTTTTATGCTGGATAAATGCATAAGAATCGGCCTTATAACAGCCGATACGTATCGTATCGCCGCCGTTGAACAGCTTAAAACCTACGGCGAAATATTAGGCATAGGGGTTGTACCCATTTATAACAACGACGAGTTAAAGCCGGCTATTAATAAAATCAAGAAGATAAATGACGCTATTTTAATTGATACGGCTGGCCGCTCCCATAAAAACGCCGCAAATCTCGATGAGCTTAAGGATTTATTATCCCGGGCGGATAATGTTGAGGTTTACCTAGTTATAAGCGTTACAACCAAATTTGAGGATTTGATTAATATCGTTCAAAGTTACGCTTCTGTTTGTGATTTTAAAATTATTTTTACAAAGCTGGATGAAACCAACTGCTTAGGCTCTATTTTAAACATTTGTTACCTGACCGGCAAAAAAGTTTCTTATATTACAACAGGTCAAAACGTGCCGGATGACATAGAGCTTATCGAGCCGGAAAAAATGGCTAAAAGCCTGCTCGGCTTAAACGGAGGTGCTTTTAAATAGACCAGGCGGAAAGACTCAGGGACATTGTTAAGGTACGTAACGTGCGGGAACATGTTTTTACGCCTTTGCGTAAGGTAAACGCACGTGTTATCTCCGTTACCAGCGGCAAGGGGGGTGTCGGCAAATCAAACTTCACGGTTAATCTTGCCATTGCGTTAAGGCGCCAAGGCAAGCGTGTTTCTATTATCGACGCAGACTTCGGCCTTGCGAATATTGAGGTGCTTTTCGGAATTATACCAAGATATAGCCTAGGTGATGTTTTATCAGGGGTTAAAACAATAGAAGAGGTTATTACATCCGGGCCTTTTGGGATTAATTTTGTTTCCGGGGGTTCAGGGCTTATAGAGCTTGCTAACGTTTCAGACAAGCAAATAGGTTATGTGCTTGAAAACCTAAGCGCTCTTGAGGACATATCCGATATAATACTTATAGACACCGGCGCTGGTATTTCCAGCTCTGTTATAAACTTTATTAAGGCGTCGGCGGAAACTATTATTATTTCTACTCCTGAGCCTACAAGTATTACAGACGCTTATGCCGTTATTAAAACAATCAAGGAAGAAACGGCTAAAGACAGACTACCTGACTTTAAAATTGTTATAAACAAGGTTGACGACGAAGGTGAAGGCATAGATATATATAATAAGCTGGAAACCGTGGCTCAAAAATTCCTTGGTATTAAGCTGACAAGTCTTGGTTTTATTCCTTACGACAACCATCTTGTAAAAGCTGTAAAACGTCAGGAGCCTGTAGCTATATGTTATCCCAACAGTCAGGTAACAAGCGCCATAAGTAACATTGCTTTAAGGCTGCTTAATATGGAAACCCCCGGGAAAACAGAAGACGGAATCAGAGGTTTTATGAAACGGCTGGCGAATGCTTTTATACGCTGATTTATACAGCCGGCATATGTTTTAGAAAGCGGCGATAAATTATTGTTATATAGTATATAATAAACATTAATATTAACAATATCCTAACACAAATTCATCGTTATTAGGGGGTTACTCATGCTTATAGATCATATAAAAATCGGAGACAGGCTTGAAATTTCTCTTAAACGTGACAACGAGCTGGGGCGAATTTATGTCAGCCAGGTAAGCAACATACTTGACACTACTCAAGTAACAGTTATGATGCCCATTTCCTACGGCAAGCTGGTTAAGCTTCCTATTGGCCCCGGATTTATGGCTATTTTCTTTACCGAAAAGGGTATGCTCCGGTTCGATGTTTCCGTTGTTAAATATATCAAAGAAGACCAGTTTAATATGGTTGTTTTAAAGCTGGAAAGCGGCGGCGAAAAAATGCAGCGGCGTAACTTCTTTCGATATCAATGTATGTTGCCGATGAAGTTTTCGGTTATTAATGAAACAGACCTTGAAAGCGAAGGCAAGGACGAGGTTATTTCAGAAATGTTCGACGGCATAACAAAAGACATGGGCGGAGGTGGCGTCAGGTTTGTTACCAACGCCGAAATAGACGGTAAGGCTACAATTAACGTTATCATTATGCTTGGTGATAAGGAATACTGTGTTGCAATCGCTAAGGTTTTGTATACGTTAAGGTTTCCTACCTCTGCTTATAAATTTCAATACCGAACCAAGTTTGTCAGTATTTTGCCCGAAGAACAGGAGAAAATTGTTCAGTTCATATTTAATCAGCAGCGAAAAAAACAAAGGCTTGTTTAGCCATTTACAAGGAGGTGTAATATGAACGGAAAAAACGACAACTTAAACGATTTGGTAGTTAATAATGTTGATGTTTTGCGTGAAATTGCAAGTATAGGCTGCGGTAACGCCGTTACTTCTCTTTCCAGCATGATTGGCAAGCGCGTTAATATGAGTGTACCTGTTGTTAATCTTTTGGATTTTAAAGACGTTGCAAACTGCTTAGGTGGCCCTGAAAGCCAGATTTTAGGCATACTTGTTTCTCTTTCCGGGGATTTAAACGGCATTATGATGTTTATTGTAAGGCTGGATGTGGCGCATACTATGGTTAATATGCTTATGGGTTCCCAAACCTCAACTTCGGCGGACTTTACCGAAATCGAATATTCTGCCCTTAGCGAGATTGGTAATATACTTACAAGCTCCTATTTAGGCTCGCTGGCTGGGCTTATTAACAAAAAAATTAAGCAGACTATTCCTTATCTTTCCATAGACATGGCTAACGCTATTCTTTCTGTCCCGGCTATTGAATTCGGTAAGGTCGGGGATAAGGTTCTTTTTATCGAATCTGTGTTTAAAACGAAAGAGGAAAACGTCTCCGGGTACTTTGTCCTTGTGCCTGATATGGAATCGTTCCATACCATATTTTCTTCATTAGGGGTCTTGTAAATATGAATAAGATGATTTTGGTAGGCATGGCTGATTTAAACGTAACAAAAAGCCCGGGCGTGCTTACTACTTTGGGGCTTGGCTCTTGTGTTGGGATTGCAGTTTATGACCCTGTTAACAAGGTTGCCGGCTTGGCGCATATTATGCTTCCCGACAGCAGGCTTATTCAGAATAATCAAAACATAGCAAAATTTGCAGACACCGCTACGGCTAAAATGGTTTTTGATATGATAAAACTTGGTGCCAAACGCGAATATTTAAAGGCAAAACTAGCCGGCGGCGCACAAATGTTTGCATTTAACTCCACTAATGAAAGCATGAGAATCGGGGATAGAAACGTGGAAGCGGCTACGAAGGTTCTTGCCGGGTTACGTATTCCAATCGTCGCTAAGGACACCGGCGCTAACTACGGGCGTACTGTAGAGCTTTATTCGGAGGACGGCCGATACTTAATAAAAACTATAGGCCACGGGAATCATATTTTATAGAGAATATGTTTTTTATTATACCTATAAGGGTTGGATTATATTATGCTGGAAAAAATTCATATACGGATTTGTATTTTGGCTGCTGCTGTTGTTACTGCAGTTTCCATTATTAATAAGGTTTCTCTTGTAAAATGGGCCTATTGGTCTATAATCGCTATTGTTTTGTTTTATGTTATAGGGCTTGTTACTAAATTTTATTTGCAAAAAAATGTTTTTCCAAAACCGGAGGAGCCTCTTGTGGCTGATTCAAAGGGCAGCGAGGTTATGGACGATTTAAAACAGCGGCTTAATGACAGCCGGGAAAAAGAGCTTATTAAAAAAGCGCAAACCACAGATGACAACGATCATATTTTAGGCTACCCCGATTCTGGTCTTGAGCAATCAGAAGCTGAAAACGAGCCTGCTGCAAGCCTATAGTCTTTTGCACATGGCCGTAGGTACGGCAATGCGGGTTAAGAAAGAAGTGGCTCTATGGTAGATACTCAAAAAACATTTAAACTTTACAGGGAGACTAAAAGTCAAGAGGCTAGAGACTGCCTTATTCTTACCTACGCCCCCTTAGTAAAGCAGGCTGTAGGACGTATCAGTATGCAGGTAGGCGCTTATGTGGAGTATGACGACTTAGTAAGTTACGGCATTTTTGGGCTTATTGACGCTATAGATAAATTTGACGAAAGCAAAGGCGTAAAGTTTGAAACCTACGCTTCCCTTCGTATAAGAGGCTCTGTTATCGATAATATCCGTCGGCTGGATTGGGTGCCCCGAACCTTGCGCCAAAAAAACAAGCAGTTTGAGCAGGCTTACAAGGCGGCCGAGTCGGATTTGGGGCGTGAGCCTACAAATGAGGATTTAGCTATAAAGCTTAACATATTACCAGAAGAAGTCGACGATATGTTTAAAAAAAGCAATTTGATGTCCTTGATTTCGCTGGACGATTATTTGGAGCAAAACCAGGAAGGTACGCTGGCGGCGCCTCAAAACGACGACAGAAACCCGGAAGCCTGCCTTGAACGGCGGGAGCTTCAAGATATTCTTACAAAAGCTATTGATAAGCTGTCTGATAAAGAAAAGCTGGTTATTACATTATATTATTATGAGGACTTAACTTTAAAGGAAATAAGTAAGGTTCTTAGTGTATCTGAATCCCGAGTATCACAACTTCATTCAAAAGCGGTTTTTAAGCTGCAAAACAGGCTAGGCAGTTATAAGTCTGTTTTATTCTCTAGGTAAAGGAGTGTTAATATGGATAAAAAGCCCCACGTTTCAAAGGTTAAGATTGAGCTTTTGCCGCGGCCGGACGGTATTTATATCGTAATAGATAATCCTGCAATCGGCGAAAAGGTCCCGAGAGCCAGTGTTATATCAATGGTTGAGGCTTTTGGCGTAAAGGATATAGACTTTACAAAGCTAAACGAGATTTTTAAAAGTGAAGCACAACACATAGAAGAAAA
>CAZEYG010000021.1:0-11837 GCA_964516575.1 uncultured Defluviitaleaceae bacterium | reverse complement strand
CCTTACGAAAGCATATAATCAAACGAAACAATTCTAATTTGCTTCGGCTCGTAAACTCTCTCCCAGTTGTTTGGATCCGAAAGCTCTTCTCTAGACGGCCCCTCGGGAAGTTGCATATTTCCGGATAAAAACTTAATCCCACGGGGATGAAGAATATAAGTACGTCTTGTTATCAGATAATCAACACCTGAACCTCGTCTTTTATCCCTATCAACCTCCGTATCAACAAACCCCGCCGGCATACCGTTACCAAGAGCAACAGCCCCTTTGCCGAATAAATATGTAGTGTATACGCCACCTACCTCAACGGGGCAGTCATCGTCCACAATAACTCTTATGCCCTGATAAGTATCAAACCCGGCGTTTTCCGACGGACGAATAACATCAAGAAGGTTTTGCTTTTTAAGAGCCGCTTTTGTTGCGCTATGCATAACAACGGCCGAAAGGTTTTCAGCCGCATCTCCAAGAAGCTGCTGTGCGTCAATAAAAGCGCTGCCGGACCATTTCGCCCCATCACCTGCTTCTCCGCTTAAATCCAACACATTATCCGCCATAGTATAAGCCCCAAATGCGCCGTTTAAAATAGCGATAAGCTCCTTTTGCATGTCTCTTGTCCAAAACCCAGCCACCATATCTCCGATAGCGGCTAAAGGATCCGCCCCTGCCATAGCCGCCGCCAAATCAGTAGCGCCCCACATCTTTGCCCGGCGGATAATCGGCGCAACGTCACAACCTGCATATATCTTTTCGCAAATCAGATTTGAATCCTCCGTAATCTGCTCCGACTCACCGGTTAAATCCTCAAAAAACGGCATGTTAACAAAAGCGCCACCCAAAGACGCCAGGTCGTCAAAATAGCTGCTGTTTTCGATAATCCCCGAATCTACCAGCGCCGAAGCCGCCATTGTTTTGTTAACTACATACGGCGCAAACACCTTTGGCTCAATAATATCAATTAAACTTGTGCAAGACATAATAACACTCCTTTTATATTTTGTTAAATCCCAGCCTGACGCATAAACCTTCTTGCAAGCTCCGGCTGCTCACGCATTAACTTTCCCTGCTCGGTTAGATTAAAGGTTTCCTCTGCCCATGGGTTTTTTCTGCCGATGCCTAAAACCCTAGGGAAGTTTCCGGCGCCCCCTGTACCAAAGGTTCTTTTCTCCGCCTCGTCCTTAAACAAATAACCGTCGCTTTCCTTTAGCCTCATAAGCTCTTCTTCAAGACCTAAAACAGTGCCGTCCTCATTAAGCCTAAGCATGTCCGTCCTTAAAAGGGAACGAACAGCCCGCCAGTTTTTGGCGTTTGCAAGAATAATACCCCGCTCAACAGCCCGCTCAAACCTTTCGTTCTCCAAGGCCTCCATAAGCTCCTGAATCCTGGCCTCATAATCGGCCCCGCCGCCGTAACCCAACTTTTCTCCTTCCTCCTTTCTCATTCCTCGTCCCATAACCTGCTCGTACATCTGCATGACAGCCGCTATCTGCTCCTCTGTCAGCCCAATCGCCTGCATTTGATCCAAAACCATTTAAACCCCTCCTCTTATACCAATCCTCATAGGATTAGTATTATATAGTCAAAGCGGCATTACCGCTTTGCCAACCTAATACTTCAACCTCTTCTTTAATCAACTCCAGCTCCTTAGCCGCAAGTAAATCATCAAAGCTGTTGTTCCATTTTTTAATATAAGCCGTCCGGCTCATAACCCCGCTGCCAACCGCTTCTAAATCAGACCGTTTCTCTTCGTATTCATCCTCCATCAGCGGATAAACGTTTTCAACGTTTATAATCAAATCCTCCGGCAAATCAAAATCCAAAAGCCCATAAGCCTCGGCTATTTTCAGAACACTTTTACATAACCAAATAAGAGCCGGCCGCCAGCATGTAAACTTTTCCTCACACCTTGTTATAAGCTGCCAATAAAGAGCACGCATAGACTTACCGCTGTTTAAATATCCCCTAAGCTCCCCGGCGGAAATATTAGGCACGCTAAGAAGCTCATGCATATCGCTTTTCAAGCGGTTCAGTGTGTTTTCTATCCTAGCGTCGTAACTAAACGCCGACTCCAGCTTGAAAATTTGGGGCGTCATATCCGGCTGTGCATATTCCCCTTGTAAGTCAATAAGTGCCGCCGGGGAAATTGTCAAACCCTTAAGGCTTTCCTCCCCGGCGTTAACAGCAACCGTCTGGGGAAACATATTAAACCTAAGCGCATCAACATCATCACTTGTTATTCGGTTATACAAATCCTGCATCTCAATAAGCTCTGAAACATCGCTTTCCCCCTTTAAATCCCCCGACAACCCGTCGTTAACAATAACCTTAGCCGGAATAAAAGAAAGCCCCGTATCAGTCTTTTTCAAGCGCTCCTCAACAGCCCTGCCGTAACCGTCATAAAACCCCTCGTCAACAAAACACCTGCCGCCTTCCATATAATACTTTTGCTTCCAAACCCGCTGCTTGTTTTTGTCCGTCACATCATTTACCGAATGAAAAAACACAATAGACGAAATAAAGTCTGCGTCCTCATCCTCTGGCGTATAAACAAACCCCATAGACGGCACAAAGGTTATCTTAACCTTTCTATCCTCCCCATCCCCGATAACCGCCAGCTTAACAGCAACCCTTTTCCCGATAAAACAGTCTCTAGCCGCCTTTATAATCTTGTCAGTGAAGTTATTATCGTTTAATATCCCGTTAAAAAACTGTTCAATCCGTATCTTTGTTTCGTCGTCCTCACAAATAAACGAAAACTCCGGCGTTCTGCCAAACAAAAACCTTGCCTGCTCCTTAATTATCTTCTTAATAAAATTAGTTCGCTTCTTAGCCGGCTTATAATCCAGCTCATCACTGACTTCCCAATCCTGCCCCGTGCCGTCATACATGTTATAAAGCCCGATAATCTCGTGTAAATCACGTAAAACATCCTCGCCGTAAAGACCGTTTACCTCCGCCCTTATGGCCTCCAAACAGCTATCCATTTATAAAGCCCTCCTTTATTGTTTTACCTCCGCCCCTTGCCGCTAAAACTTCTGGCGCCTTTAACGTCCGAAAGCTCAAACCCATCAAGCCCATACCATATAGCGCTTAAGGTATGAGGATCAATGTTAAACTCGTCGGGCTTAATATTACCCTGCCTGTCCTTAGCATAAGTCAGTCCCTTAAGCTCCCTGACAGTGTTTTGACAAGCCTCCGAGCATATAATCGACTTAAACCGCTTAACCTTCTTTAGATTAGCTATCCTGCTGCCCGGGAACTTTTTAGCCCCAACCATCTTAAACCCCTGCTGCCTGTAATAAGCAATCGTTTTCGGCTCCGCACAATCTGCCCGTATAACCTCCCCGCTTGAAACAAACTCCGAAAGCTCACTAGCCGTCTTGTCGTCCGTCATCCGATTCTTATAATACTCCCAATAAACAAACAGCGTTTTTTTATGTCTGTCCACAGCCATCCGCAAGCAAGCGTTAAAACTAACCTCAAAACCAAAATCCATTCCAACCCGGAACACTCCGTCCTTTAAGCCGTTAACCTCCGCCATAACCTTCTCATGAGCCCAAACCTCAAGCTGAGGTAAAACCAAAAGCCCCGATACCCCAAACCGCCCAAGCCTTGCAACCCGGTAAAGCTCCGGGTCATATTGCCTAAGCTCATTAAGCTGCGCCACATAATCCCTGCTGACAAAATGATTGTGACATACCGTCGAGTGGTTAAAGAAAACGTTTCCCGCCGAAAGCTCTCCCTTAACATAAAGCTGCTGCTCCAGCTCTGCGCCCCCAAGCCGCTCAATAAAATGCTTGTAAGTCCAGTTGTTTTTGTCCACCGGGTTCGTAGTTAGTAAAAAATGCAGCGGTATGTCCGGGTGTCTAAGGCGCCCCAAAAGCTCCTTAAATCCGTCGTATGTAAGCTCGGCGCATTCCTCCGCCCAAATAACCGTTACGTTGTTAATAGACTTTAGCTTTTCCGGCCTATCCATGCCCTTAAATATAATCTTTGAGCCGTTTTTAAACCTAAGCTGCATAGGTGACGAATAATACTTAATATACTCTTCAAGCCCCATATCCCCAATCAGCTCAACTAAAAGGGAAAAGCAACTGTCCCGGATAGTGTCATACACCTGCCTAACAACCAAAGCTGTCCGCTTTTCCTTAACCAGCTTAACAATAATCTTCAAAGCAGTATGATAACTTTTCGACGACCCATATCCACCCACCAAAAAGTAAAATTTATGTCCCCAGTCGTCTAAATAATTTTTAAAGTGTCTGTTTATCCTCTTGTCCACTTAATTCCTCTTTGCCTTTCATATCAATAAAACCCATTCTCAAACCCCTCTTCTTCAAATTCCTCGTCCAAATCCTGCGTCGGTTCCCCAAGCTCTTCCTCCTCCCCGTCGTAACCATCCATCGACACAAACCTAATCTCCTCCGGCAAACCACCCTTTTCCCTCTCGGCCATTCTAAGCCGCATTTTTTCATATTCCGCCTTGTGTTTGTCCAGCGGATTCATGTTAAAATACTTAGCAAGCCATTCCAATGAGCGTTGCCTATCTGCCAGCTTAATTCTGGCGGCGCCGTCAGTTGTTCGCCAAACCTCTGCTATAACGCCGCCGTTAACGTCCTTAGAGCTTTTCAAATAAACGTTGTTTACTGTCCTCGTGTGAACCTCGTTTGTCTTTTTATCAACTACAGAAACCTCTTCCGTGCCAAACTCCACGTAATCGGTTATGTCCGCAAAAGCTATCTGCATATGCCTTTCCAAAACATCATCCTCACTTACGAAAAACCCCCCTCGCTTGATTTCCTTAAGCCGCTCAATTTCCTTTTTAACCTCCTCCCGCTGCAAAAGCTCATAACCCACCTCCTTTGCCTCTTTTGGCAAAACCCCGGCGTTTATAGCCGCCTGACAAGCGTTAAAGTTTTGAATATAACTTAAACAAAAGCTTTTTTCGCAAGCGCTAAGGCCGCCTTCTTTTTTTACCCGTCTCCCAGGCATTCCCCCACCTCTAGCCACTATAAATTCACAATTCCAAGCTCATTACCAACGCCGATAATAATACTCGTTTTATACCTAGTCAGCGTTTCCCTGGAAATATTTAAATCCAGACATAACTTAACATAATCCTTCCTTGCCTTTGTATAAAGCTCGTAAAACAACGTGCCGTGTAACCCCGAAAGCCTGGAAAGAGTTTTTTCAACAGCCTTAATCCGCCGTTCCAGCGAAAGCACGGCAGTAGACTCCGTAAGCCGCACAGCCTTAGAATAAGTAACATCGCTTTTATCGCTTCGCCGTGGCATACCGCTTAAATAACCGGGAGAGCTTTCAATAATCCGTTCCCGTTCAAGCAAAAGCTCTTTTTTGTAATCCTCATAATGATATAGCTCATACTCTATGTACCGATAAACTTCCTTTGCCAGCTTCATAAACTTTCCTCCCTATTAATTTTATCTTTTGTGTCTCCTATGACCCCGGCGTCTTGATAGATTATTATTAATCGCCAAAGTAATAGTGGCATGAAAATAAAAGCCGTATAAACAAACATCGCGCCGAATTCCGACGCAACCTTTATCAGCTAAATTCAATTTTAAAAAGCAGTTGTTGTTGTTGTTGTTGTTATTGTTATTGCTTTGAATAGAAATTAAGTAAGAATCAACAAAAAAACTAAAAGTGAAAAGCAAGTAATATGTCGGAAGCCAAAGTCAGTCAATAAGTCTTATTACTTTTTTTCCATGGTGCCATAATACCACAGAATTATATATAAAAATCGTCAATTTTTAGTCAACCTTAAATGTCGTTGGAATCCATAAGTAATCCCCCTTTAATGAGCTAAAGTTAAATGAACTTGTCCGGCTCTGTTTTAAGCGCAATACAAACATATAAGAATTCATTGGCGCCCAAAGCCCTTCTGCCGTTTAAGCATTGCTCCAGCGTTTTAACAGAAAAGTTCAGCGCCGGGTTTTGTGCGTTAACCTCTCTGGAAAGCCATGCCTTGCTAATGCCCCTTTGCCCAATATAGCTTTTAAGTCTTTTGCACGCCTCCATAATTTTCCCTCCTAAATAGGCATAAGAATAAGTAAATAATACTTTTACTAAACGAATTTATCGTTCTATATGTATGTTATCATTGAATATTTCGTTTGTCAATATACATTTAACGAAAATATCGATATTTTTTGTTGATTTTTTATAAATCACATGCTATACTTTTTTCGAGAGGTGAAGATTTATGCTGAATGTGGCTGAAAGCCTTAAAAAGGCCAGGATACGAGCAGGGCTAACCCAAAAAAACGTGTATGAAAACCTGGGCATAGCCCAGTCTACCTATAGCTCATGGGAAATAGGCAAGTCCGAGCCTGATGTAGATACAATAGCCAAAATCTGCAGGCTGTTTAAAATATCAATAAACGACTTTTTTGAATGGGAGAGATGGGGGCAAATCAACGTTACGTTAAAACCCAACGAGCATAACATAATAAAAAAATTTAGAACACTGGATTTACACGGCAAAAAGATTATTGAAACTGTGCTGGACATAGAATATTCAAGGAGCAGCCTTATACCTCAAATAAAAACCGACAAAAAAAACGATAAATCCGTTAAAGAATCAAGAAATGAAACCATCAAGCTAAAGGTATATGGCCAAAAGGCGTCCGTAGGTCTAGGAAGTTATTTATACGACGACGACAACTACGATATTTACGAGTTTCTAGCCAGCTCCGTGCCAAAAAAAGCGTCTTTTGGTATAAGAATAAGCGGCGACTGCATGGAGCCGAAAATTCAAAACGACCAAATCGTTTTTATCGAGACCGTACCAAAGTTAGATGACGGCGAAATAGGTATATTTATTTACGGCGGTGAGGTTTATTGCAAAAAATTAAAGGTCGACTACAGTGAGGAAGCAGTCCACCTTATTTCAATCAATGAAAAATATCCGCCCCGCCGAATATCAGACCCGGAGGTTCTAAAAACCGTAGGTAGAGTTCTGTTATAATCTCCTACATCAAATAATCCCACATATACGTCAACTCAGTTTTTTAAGTTTTAACATGGCAGACTTTAATCGTTCTGGGCGGATTTATTTCGCCCAAAACGCAAAAAATGCGCTAATGACGCCATAGATGGCGTGTAGGCATTTCTTCGATAAGTACTCAAAAAAGTGGCGAAGCCGCTTTGCCAACAGTCTACTACAAATAACCCACGATGTGGGTTATTTGTAGTACTACCATTCTATAACACAAACCCCGGCCTCCTGCAAAAACTCATTAGCCTTTGAAAAATGCCGGCAGCCGAAAAACCCGTTATTAGCCGACAATGGGCTAGGATGCGCCGCTGTCAGAATTTTATGCCATGGTGACGTAATAAGCTCTGCCTTAGCTTTAGCGTTAGCCCCCCAAAGCATAAAAACAATAGGCTCAATCCGCTCATTAAGCGACTCAATAACCTTGTCTGTAAATATTTCCCAGCCAACCCCCCTGTGGCTGTTTGGTGCGCTTTCTCGAACAGTAAGAACAGTGTTTAAAAGCAAAACCCCCTGCCTGCCCCAACGCTCCAAATTCCCGCTTTCGGGTAAAGGTTTGCCAATATCCTGCTTTATTTCCTTGAAAATATTAACAAGCGACGGCGGCATCTGAACCCCGTCCTTAACAGAAAAACACAATCCGTTAGCTTGGTTCCTTCCGTGATACGGATCTTGCCCCAAAATAACAACCTTCGTTTGACTATACGGCGTAAACTTTAATGCGTTAAATATATCATACATAGACGGATAAACAACCCTCTGCCGGTATTCATCCGCCAAAAAGCTCCTAAGCTTCTTATAATACGGCTTCTCGAATTCACCGGCCAAAAGCTCGTCCCAGTCGTTGTCAAAGCTAATCACAAAAAAGCCCCCTATTCGCTCATATATGTGTCTATCAGGCTCCAAATACCCGGCCCTTCAAACCCTCGCTTCCAAGCGGCAACCCCAGCAACCCCGTGCCCAACAGCCAGCTTTAACTTCGCCTCAATAGACCGCTCATCCTCCAGCCAAGCCTTATATGTAACCTCATTACCATTTTCCGTAACAGTATACTCTCCGTAATAAAGCCCTGTTTCCCCGTCCCATTCCAGCTCAATACCCTGTTTTAAAAAGCTGTCCTTAGCGCTTACCATGCCGTAAGCCTTACTTGTAACGTTTATTTTACCCTCAACCTTTTCCTCCCGCCAAACACGAGTATAAAATGGCATTCCCATAATGACCTTTTCCTCGTCTACTTCCTCAATTGTGTTTTTAAGCCCTCTGTCCACAAACCCCAGCGACGCAACCGGCCCGCTTTCAGCCGACCCGGCGTAATACTCGTCATAAGCCATAACGCAAATATAATCCACCGCCCGGCCAATCTCCGTCCTGTTATAATACATTGACCAAGGCGCCGGCGGATACATATCAACCGAAAGCACAATCCCACTGTTGCGTAAAAGAGGCGCAAGCTCCCTTAAAAGCTGCAAAAACTCCGGCGCATCCTCCTGCTTAACCTGCTCAAAGTCAAAGTTTATGCCGTCTAAATCATAAAGCTCTATAAGCTCCAAAAGCTGTTTAATAACGTAATCCCGGTTTTTTGCCGTGTCAAGAACGACCTTGCTGATTTTTGAGTTAAAGCTGTCGGATATAAGCGCCCAAACCTGATATCCGTTCTCATGAGCCCAATCCACATATCTCTTATCGGCAATATCAACAATATCTGCGGTTAGCTTGTCCCCATCAAAAGTAAACCACGTGGGCGACAAAACATTAACCCCCTCATGGCGGACAAACCTAGCGTTATTCTCATTTGCCTCTTTATTATCTATTTGATCCCAAGCCAAAATCACCTTGCCGTCAATAGCAACCTTAAAAACCTTAGGCGGCGTGATTTCCTTAGTTAAGGCCAAAGTCGTTTCAATCTCCCCTAAGTCCTTCGTAATAACAAACCCAATAAACCCGTCCTCCGAACGAACCTTAGTATATAACTCATGTTCGTCAAATACCGTTACAATACTGCCTTCGCTTAGCTTTAAAATAGCCGGGCTCTTTTTCTTAGGCTCATGGAACAAAACCGTTTCTTTTGTAATACCGGCAAACCTATGCTCCTTGTCCGTAAAATTAACCGTTACAACAACAGGCAAAGAAACCTGCCCTTTCTTGTCCTTCTTATCCTTTTTGTCGGCCTTGTCCTTTTTGTCCGCCTTATCCTCTTCGTCTTTTTCCTCTCCACCTGCCGACAGCTTAACCATATACCGGCTTTCAATAAGCCTTTGCGGCAAATAAGGCATCCCGTTAACTACCTTAAAAGCAGCGGGCATCTCCGCCGGGTTGTTATTAATAGTACAACCCGTTTCCTCCGGCTTCATATGTATAACCTCTGTTTCCGTAGTAAGGGTCAGGCGGTTTTCGTCCTCTGCCCAAAATATGCCGTTGTCTATGTATTCCTTAACAAAAGCCATAGATAAATAAATTTGAGCGTTTTCGATAAAAGGCTCTCCTTCCGTCTGGATTATAACGTCGTCAATAACCGTTAAAACCCGGCCTTCTACTAAATCCTCGTTATATTCATAAACAGACACTACCTCAACAGATGGAAAAAACTTATAAGCCACAATAAAACCTATTGAACCTAAAGTCAACAAAGCGGCTAAAACCCCCAAAAACCTTGTAACCTGCCCGGAGGAAATACCTTCTAAACCTTTCGCCGAATCTTTACCACGGCGTTTTTCAAGCCTACTCAATAATCTTTTTTCCTGTATTTTAGCTTGCCTTTTTTGCTGCCTTTCCCGTCGTCTTTCCTCATGAGTCCTTCTATCGAACATCAAGCTACTTCCTTCCATCCTAATACTGTGGTATAATTATAGCATAATCATATGTTTAAAAACATAGCAAAATTATAGAAAGAAGTGTTTAAAATTGAATTTTTATGACAGAGCAATAAATCTGCACAAAAAGATTGGCCTCGTTGACGCACATATAGATTTAGCCCCTGAGGTTTTTGAAAGACGCCAAAAAGGCGAGTCTCACGTTATCGAAAGAAGTTATTTGGAGAATTTCAAGAAAGGTAATCTTCGGATAATAACCGCCGTCGTCTTTATAGATACGGTTCACGTGCCTGAGCTGGCGCTTAAGCTGGCCCTTATGCAAATCGAAGCTCTATACGACGACGTAAGCGAATGCCCCGAGCTGACTATCGCTTCAACCAAAGCCCAACTTCAAGCTGGCCTCGACGCCGGCAAAATAGTGATTCTAATATCAATGGAAGGCCTGGAGCCAATAGGCAAGGATTTAAAGCTCTTAAGCACCTTCCGCCGCCTAGGCGTAACCGGCGCCGGCCTCGTTTGGAGCCGCAGAAATTACATAGGTGACGGCTGCCATTTTAAGGCCATACGTGAAGGGACAACAGGCGGCCTAACGGGTTTTGGCTTAGAGGTTCTTGAAGAAATCGAGCGCCTAGGTATGTTCGCCGACGTAAGCCATATGAACGACGCCGGTTTTTGGGACGTTGTAAAATTCGCTAAAAAGCCCTTTATAGCCTCCCATTCAAACAACCGAAACGTATACGACATGCCCAGAAACCTAACCGACGAAATGGCTCTAGCTCTAGCCGAAAAAGGCGGCGTTATAGGCATAAACGGAGTAGACATAATCGTATGTGACGAAACATTAGACAGACAAACAAAATTTAAGATTTTATGCGACCATATAGAACACCTTGTAAACCTAATCGGTGCAAAACACGTTGGTTACGGCTTCGATATGTGTGACAACAGCGGCCTAAGCTCCTTACCCTATTCCCACGAATTAATATTCGACCACGACGTCATCAAAAACCACGGCGATATAGTAAATATAGCCGCAGAGCTTCTAAGCCGTGGCATGAGTCAAACAGACGTAGAATATGTAGTAGGCAGAAGTTTTAAAGAGTTTTACCTTAATATAATGGTCTGATAAAATACCAAGCGCCGCCCTTTTCCGGACGGCGCTTTAAAATTATCCCTTTTTCTTACTCACAATTTCCTCATTAATCCGTGAAATAACAGCATCAAGCTCCATAACCCCTTCGTCACCTAACCTGCTTCTGACAGCAACAGTGCCCAACTCCTGCTCCTTTTCCCCAACAACAAGAATATAAGGTATGCGCTCTGTCCGTGCCTCACGGATTTTATATCCGATTTTTTCGGCTCTGTGATCGGCCTCGGCTCTAATACCGACCGCCTTCAGCTTTTGTAAAACACTTTCGGCATAATCACTAAACTTGTCGGATATGGGCAAAACAATAACTTGTGTTGGGCAAAGCCAAACAGGAAAACTGCCGGCGTACTTTTCAATAAGCATAGCAAGGGTTCGCTCATAACAACCAATACTTGTTCTATGAATAACAATCGGATACTTCTTTGTCCCGTCCCGGTCAACATAAGTCATGCCAAACCGCTCCGCCAGCGCAAAGTCAATCTGTACGGTAATAATAGTATCCTCCTTGCCATGAACGTTTTTAAACTGAATGTCCAGCTTCGGCCCATAAAAAGCGGCGTCCCCGTCCACTTCCTTAAAACTTATGCCAAGGTCACAAAGCATTTTATGCATAATGCTCTGTGTCTCTTCCCAAACCTCTTCGTCACCAATGTATTTCTCCTTGTTTGCCTTATCCCATTTAGAGAACCTGTATTTTATGTCGTCCTGAATACCAAGAGTATTCATAAAATAGTTAACAAGGTCAATAACACCCTTAAACTCGCTTTCAAGCTGCTCCCTAGTACAAACAAGATGCCCCTCAGAAATTGTAAACTGCCTAACCCTTATAAGCCCATGCATCTCTCCCGATGATTCGTTCCGAAAA
>CAZEYG010000020.1:3472-12393 GCA_964516575.1 uncultured Defluviitaleaceae bacterium | reverse complement strand
ATCAACCGCCACCATATTGTCTAAAGAGCCTTTTGAGATAATATCCTGCGGTCTAACCCCTTCCTTGGCTAACTTAACAGCCGTCCGCCCGGTTTCCCTTGCCATACGGATACGGTCCGAAAAGACAGACGGTATTGTGGCTGAACCCGGCATGGACAAGCCTAAAACCTCTGTTAATATCTGCATGGTGTTGGCCGTCCCCATAATGGGGCAAGCACCTGTGCCCGGGCAAGCCGCATCTTCCATACACTCAAAATCAGCGGGAATTTCAT
The DNA here is from genome assembly GCA_964516575.1 of uncultured Defluviitaleaceae bacterium. Lineage (GTDB taxonomy): Bacteria > Bacillota > Clostridia > Lachnospirales > WRBF01 > CAZEYG01. The sequence continues at coordinate 12,121 of CAZEYG010000020.1, read as the reverse complement.
CCTTGAAAGCACCTACATTTATATCCGGAGTCATGACTTCCTGGTTATTAAAGACTCCAGGGAACATAGGGCCGCCGGTTAAAATGACAGTGGGTATTTCTGTGCGGATTGCAGCCAGTATAGTGCCAGGAATAATATTGTCGCAGCAGGCAAGAAGCACCATTCCGTCAAAGTTATGAACAGAGGTTACAAACTCAATACCCATAGCCACTACATCCCGGCCGGCAAGTTCATATCTCATACATTCCGTACCAATAGCCACATTCCCGCAGGTAGATGGAACACCAAATTCAACAGGAATACCACCGGCTTCCCAAATACCTTGCTTAACAGCTTCGGCCAAAGACTTCATTTGAATATGAGCAGGGCTGCCCTCCATATAGGTGTTGCCGATTCCGATATGGGGTTTGTTACGTATGTCGCTGTCTGAATGGCCGGCGCCTTTATAAACTACACGGCGGTGAGCCGCCTCGTGGCCATCCCAAAATTGATTTTTCATGTTTCACCCACTTTCGTTGGTCTGAAATGGTTGCGGTAAAGCATGGTAAAGCATCTTTAAGATTTACTTAAGTAGCCATTGATTAAGTCGTGTCGGGGGGTTGCGACACCAAATTTGTTCAAGATTTAATTGGTGCCGTAATACTTAGCTTTTTCTCCTGCAGAATTCTAAGCCGCTCCTTTGAAGCCAGTGTTACCGACAAGCCAGCTTGGCAGGTGCATTTCAGGGACGGATCTGTCATGAGCCCGATTTTGTAAGCAGTCTCTATAACCTCGTCCAAGGGGATTACGGCATCAAAGCCTGCTAGAGCCATATTAGCCATAGACATGGCATTCACACCAGCCAGCACATTCCGTCCAAGGCAGGGCACCTCTACACGCTCTGCCACAGGGTCACACACCATACCCAGAATATTCTGCAAAGCCATAGAAGCAGCTGCTAAAGACTGTTGTACTGTGCCGCCCATCATCTGAACCAGCCCGGCGGCAGCCATTGCCGTTGCAGAACCACACTCTGCCTGACAACCTCCCACTTCACCGGCAATGGTGCTGTGTTCCATGATTAAAACGCCGATACCGGCAGCCGCCAACATACCCTCTGTTACCTTTTGTTGAGATAACCCAAGGATTTGTGCTACTCCGATTAACGTGCCCGGCAGTGCAGCGCAAGCTCCCGCAGTCGGTGCGGCGACAACCACCTCCAAAGAGCTTTTGGCCTCCATCAGCAGTGTAACGTTTTTGATGACCGAATTGAGTAATGGGTCCGGCAGAAGCTGTTTAGCTTTGCCCAGCAGGTGAGCCTGGGGCCCCAGAATACGGTCAGCATAATCCTTCGGTTCACGCTCGACCTTCTCCAAGGTTTTTTCTATTATCGCAACAAGTCCTTGCATTCGCTGAAACACTTCGTCACGGCTAATACTACCCCTTTGAGCTTCATATTCTGATGTAATCTCCCACAGCTCCAAGCCTTGTTCAGATGCAATGCTTTCGATTTCATGGGCTGTATTCCACGGAACCAACCGCTCCTTTTGAGACATAATAGGAAGCACCGGCGGAAACTCAACCCAATCAACCACAGGTTTGGTCTTCCAAGCGCTGGAATCAACCTTCCGGGTAGACTTAATGTTAATCAGATAATTGCCATGATCATTGGAGTGGATTGTAACACCCTCATAATTGTCTGGGTTCAGGGCTTCCACCAATTCTTGGGCTATTTTTAAATCGCTTTTTCCCAGCAGCAAAATCACTTCATGGTAGCCGCCTGTCATAGAAACTGGAATGTCAAAGAGACGAGTAACTTCTATCATGCCGCCGCCAATAGAAATCGCCTCTCCTGTGCAGGTTCTTCCGCCGCCTATAACACTGAACGGATAAGTGTTCGGGTGAGGCACCGGGTCATCCGTAATGATAAACTGGATGTCTATCCCGGCATCTTTAGCAAGTCTCATGCTATCACCGATACGAGTATCTTCCGGGGCAAAACCCAAAATACCGCCGGCCAGACCTATGTCTGACCCTTGGGGCTCGTGACAATCGGCCAAAGAGCCTTGCTTTGAAAAGTAAAACACTACAGTCTCGGGAGCTTGATTAGCTAATGCCCTGATATAGTAACCAATGCGTACCCCGGCTGCTGTGTGTGAACTGGACGGCCCCACCATAACGGGGCCAATCACATCGTTAAAAATACTGGTTGCCTGCTTCATCTACACCTCCAAAATGTATTTTTTAACCCAAGCTAAGAGATATTGTCTACATTCATGTTAGCTACAACATACTCTCTTTCGGCTTCGGTTAATTCTCGGCGTGGGCGACGGACAAAACCGCCGTTTCCGCTCTTTAGGTTTACAATATGCTTTAGAGACTGAACAGGCTTAGGGAAACTTTCCAGATGATTTAAACCCGGCAACAGCCGACTATAAATCTCCATTCCTTTTTCAAGGTTTTTCTCATTATACACTGCTTCAAAGAGAGCAACACAATCACGTGGTGCAATGTTTGCCAGCATACACACCCAGCCGGGGCTTCCTACAGCAAAGCTCTCAAAGGGCAGTGTGTCACACCCACAGAAGGCAGCAATGCCGCTTGGAACGTCAAGCAATACTTCGGTGAGTTTTTGAATAGTACCGCTGGATTCCTTTACCAGCTTCACCTGAGGTATTTTATATATCTCGCAGAGGGTTTCACGGCTAAGCTCTATGCCGCAAGAACCGGGGTTGTTGTAAGCCATAATAGGGAAGTCTGTCTTTTCAGCAATATATTGATAGAATTCGATAACTTCCTGCTGTGATGGGTGGCAATAGTACGGAGGCAACACCATAGCGGCGTCGGCTCCCGCCTGTTTGGCATTTAAAACCAAATCGATAACATCGTCCGGCCGTTCCCGGGTTGCACCTACAATTACCGGCACACGTCCGTTTATATAGGGTAACATCTCCCTTATATAAGCCTTGTGCTCTTCATTTGTAACACTAAGGTATTCGCCGGTAGCACCTAATATAACTAAACCGTGAACACCGCTTTCAATCAGATAATCAACATGGGCTTTTGCTTTTGCATAGTCGAAATCTCCGTTTTCAGCGAATGGAGTAACGGCCACGCAATAAACGCCCTTAAATTCTTTGCTCATATAGCACCTCCTATTGTGCGAACCGGGAGAATGATACCCGGCTTAAATCTATTGGGGGTTGTTTACCGGCAATCAAGGCTGCAATACTCATGGCTGTGATAGGTGAGAGACCTATTCCGTCTCCCTCATGCCCTGCAGCAATATAAAACCCCGGTAGCTCTGTGTCAGAAATGATTGGCATATGATCAGGTGTATAGGGTCTAACACCTGCATAACCACGTATTACCTTTATATCCCGGATAACCGGGAAAAAGCGAATGGCTCGCTGGGCAAGCGCCTGCATTACTTCAATCTCGTTGGTTACATCCTCACCTACAAACCGGCGGCTGGAGCCAATCAAAAAGTTACCTGCGTGGGTGGGCTCAAAAACGAAAGCCACACCGTTTCGCTCAATGTTTTCAGGTACAGGACGCTTGTAGTCACCGCCCTGGAACTTAGCCATCAGATAGCCAAATTCATACACCTTGCGCCGTGCCACTTGAAAAGTCTGCTCTGAAACAAGAATCTGTCCTTGCCGTGCATGAACTGGAATATCCAGCCCCACCAGCTTACCAATGGCAGGAGCCCAGACACCGCCGCAGTTGACTACATTTTGTGCGATTATAGTCTCGCTCCCAGCGGTGATACGATATCCCTCCGATTGCTTCTGAATGTCGGTTACTCGGCTATGTAGGAAAAGCTGTGCCCCTAACTTCTCGGCCTTTAGAGCAAAGCCATAACTTAAAGACATGGGGTTGAGAGAACCATCGCAAGCTGTCTCAAGACCACCTATAATGTCTTCGGCTAGGAGAGGTTCGTCTTCGTGTACCTCTTTTTGATCCAGTATCCGCATAGGCATACCGCTTGCTACCATGTCGTTGCAGAATTTCCGAGCTGCCTCCATTTCTGCTTCACTTTCCATGATGATAAGGCTGCCCTTTTGCGTCCATTCTATCGGATAGTCTAACTCCTCCGACAAGCTCTTGAATTGATCTTGGCTAAGTTTGGTGAACTGGGCATCAAAGCCGGGCATCTTATCGGATACTAGAATGTTACCATCACTTCTGGCAGATGTGCCATTGGCGATGTCGCCGGCATCAATGAGCGCAACCTTAGCTCCGTTCTTGGCGTTGTAATAAGCCATGGCGCTCCCGGTTACTCCGGCACCGATTACCGCTACGTCAAACACATTATTCATCCAAATCACCTCCAGCCAATTCTCCAAAGGTTATCGGGCGCACAGGCGGCCTATCTGTGGCAGCGGTAATATCCTTTTCAAGCAGACCGGTCTCTTGGGCAATAATACGTGTAACCAGCTTTCCGCAGCTCTTGCCTTGGCATAACCCCATGCCGCATCGCACCCGGCGCTTAACCTCTGTAACCGAACGCCCTTTCAACTCTCTAATAGCTCGCCGAATTTCTCCGGCTGTAACTTCTTCGCACCGGCAAACCAGCAAATCATCGGGCAAACTTTCGTTTGGTGATGTTGGCCGGAAAGCATTCTTTTGCTCAAGCTGCCCCGGGCGTGCCATGCTGCGAACCACATCAGCCTGTTCCAGCGGCACTTCCAGCGTAACTACAGGGGTGTGGTCGCTCTTTTTTGTCTGTTGCACCTTTAGCACAACGCCGTCGCACACATAAGCGCCGTCACGTCCTACTGCGGGTACTTTGTCTCCCACTTTAGGCAGCGGCAGGTATTCAAAGGGAAACCCAACTGAAGCCTTTCCGTCTCCTAGGCTTTTGTCTATCATAAATATTGCTAATCCCGAACAGGCCGGAATACACTGCCCGCACCCGGTACACTTCTCACGATCCAGCTGCGGAATGTTGGTGATAGGGTTGCCCACATATATAGCTCCAAAGGAACATGCGCTTTCGCAAGGGTTGCAGGGGATAGGCTGCACACATTCTATGACTGCTACAGGCCCTTTGGAAAACCGTTCTTCGCTGGGCCAACCGTTATGCTCCTGTATCTCTTGAAAGGACGGATATCCATCCAGAATTGCACAGTTATGCGGCATAATTACACCCCCCCTTCTATAACACGATTCTTGGCGTTTAGGCGTTTTTCACCGAAAGGCCCTTGACGCAAGGCGTTTAACCGGCCTCGAATCTCTGCCGACTTTGACTCCATCTGTTCATCAGTCAGATTACCTAGAGAGTGTGCCATCATAACGCCTGCTAGACGTCCCTCGTCCATAGCTGTGCTTGCTTCTTCCACACCAGCGGTGTCTCCCGCTACATACAGCCCCGGCACACTGGTTTCCATCTTTTCGTCATGCCAAGGCATCCAGCCGCCTAATTCCGGAACAAATACGTTCCGAGCGCCGCCCATTCGTGCAAGCTCGGTTAATGGGCGCAACCCGGCGGCAATGCATATAACATCAACGTCTACTTCCAGTTCGCTGCCAGGCACTGGCTTCCAGTTTTCCAAGCGGGCGATGACGGCTTTTTCGACACGATCTTTTCCTGTTGCACGTACTACAGTGTGCTCCAAAATAAACGGAACACCAGCACGCCGCACTTTGCTGGCGTGAACACAATATGCTCCAATGCGAGGCATGGCCTCTACAATGCCTACAACTTGAGCTCCCGCCTGCATAAGCTGATAGGCTACAATAACGCCTACGTTACCGCTGCCCACCATCAGAACACGTTTTCCCGGCAGTACACGGTTTACATTTATCATGGTTTGGGCGGCTCCGGCCCCCATAACACCCGGTAATGTCCAGCCGTCAAAGTTTATGGCATTTTCCGAGGCCCCTGTGCTGATGAGTATTCGCTTTGCTTTTACTACATCAACTGCATTATCCTTTAACACTGCCACTCGGCCATCGGGGAAAAGACCCACAGCTGCACTATCAAGCCATACTTCAACTCCGCTTTCGGCTGTTTCTTTTAAAAGGCGTTTACCGATATCTACTCCTCGGATTCCGGCATCATGCGCTTTTGATCCGAAGAACTTATGTATCTGCTTAAAGAGCTGCCCACCTGGTTTTTTATTTTCGTCAACCACCAAGGTACCAACTCCGGCTCTTGCCGTTTCAACGGCGGCTGCAAGACCTGCCGGCCCGCCGCCTATAATTAACACATCTCTCTCAGTCATGCTGACTCACCGGCTTTCCAAACCCTTTTTGGGTTTCGATTATCATGCCATCCTCTACCGGAGTAATACAGGTACGAACATTGGGTTTTCCGTTTACTGTCATAACGCAATCAGTGCATTGTCCAATGCCGCAGTAGATGCCCCGTGGCTTATGCTGCCTTGTGGTATGCCTGTGTACCATAATACCGTTGGCTAAAAGCGTTGCGGCAATCACTTCGCCGGCTATAGCCTCATATTCTATACCATCCACCGTTATGGTTACACGGTTTTCACAAACAAGTGGCCCCAAAATCGGATGCTCGTTCACACGTAAGACTTCCTTGTTCATAGCAATCATCCTCCTGTTACTAACCTCCAATTATAAATTGTATTGCAATTTATAATTTACCACCTTTGAAAAGGGGGGAGGCGACAAGATTATAGTAAAAATTAATTGTCGCCTCAATACTTATCAACCCAGCTGGAAGCCTTTAGGGAATGGGTCTTCCGGATGCAGCACATAGGTGTGGATGCCGGTAACCCAAGCTCGTCCGGCTACCCTAGGCACTACAGCAGGTAAACCTGCCACAGTAGTTTCTTCTACAATCTCGCAGTGAAACTGGCTGCCGATAATGCTCTCATGCACAAATTTTTCACCCTTTTTGAGCTTTCCCTTTGCGGCTAAGGTGGCCATTTTAGCTGATGTGCCAGTGCCGCAGGGAGATCTGTCTATAGCTCCCGGAGGGATAACAACAGCGTTCTGCACTGTGGCATCGGGGCTTTTAGGCGGCCCATAGAACTCAACATGGGTCACTTTATCGACGAACGGCATTTCAGGGTGCTGCACCTTTACTTGCTCGTTTATGTATTTAACTAGTATATTACCGGCCTTAACAATGGCGTCAGCGCTCTGTGGGTTAATCTCAAGGCTAACAGATGAAATAGGCAGGATGGCATACACATTGCCGCCATAGGATATGTCCATCGTTACATCGCCGTATTCTTCTGTTTTTACCACCACGTCCTCTTTCATAACAAAGGCTGGTGCATTAGTGAAGGCTACACTCTTTGCCTCGCCGTCCTCAACTGTTATCTCCAGCTCAACGAGCCCGGCAGCAGTGTCCAGCGTAATGCGGGTAATCGGCTCTTCCACCGGCACCATACCTGATTCCACCAGCGCCGTTGCTACGCCAATGGTATCATGACCACACATGGGCATCCAGAAACCCACCTCAAAAAACAGAACTCCTACGTCTGCCTTTGGGTTACAGGGAGGAGTTATCAAGGTGGCACTCATTACATCGTTACCCCTTGGCTCATACACAAGTAGTTGTCGAATATCGTCATGATTTTCCATCATGTAAATCATTTTGTCGTACATGGTAGCTCCGGGAATATACGGCACCCCGCCAACTACATTTCGTGTAGGCTCGCCTCCCGTGTGGGTATCAATTGTGTGAAACGTTCTTTTGAATTTCAAATCACTCACCCCTCCTTGTAAACTCATACAAACTTCCTAAGCCAACATTGATTAAAAAAGATTAATGTTTGATTATATTGTTTATTTTACTATATGCTGTTTTTAGTGTCAATAATATATTCCATTTATAAGCTCTTTTTTTAAGCAACTTGTATAAAAAAACTGTATTTACAGCACTTTTCATATCGCATAGTAACAATGGGGTGTAACAAAACGGGAAATCAGCGTCTGTTTCTTTCATGAAAACAAAAAAAACGGCTCTTCCAGAAACTCTGGGAAAGCCGATTTATTAGGTAAAACCGTTGCTTAGTTATTATAATATTTTTCTACATTTTCCATCACTTGTGATAGATGTGCAATCATTGCATCTTTTGCCTTGCAAGAGTTCTTTAACCTTATGGCCTCCACAATATCTGTGTGTTCCTTTAGCTGGGAAGAAGTAATGTGAGGTGCAATAATCGAAAACTTTGTATATGCATTTTCTTGAGTAAGAATTAATTTTAGTATTTGCGCCAAAGAATTATTGCCGGAGAGTTCGGCTATTTTTAAGTGCAATTGTAAATCCTGCTCACTGCCGATACCACCTTGCCGCAAATCATAAAAATGCTCAAGCATGAGAGTATCCAGCTCTTTTAAATCATCTTCTGTTACGTTAAGGCAAGCGTTTGCTGCGCTTAATGACTCAAGTGCAATTCGTATTTCTAAAATTTCACACAACTTATGCTTTAAATTGGAAGATACGGATTCAATAATCTCCTTGGCTGTGTTTAATTTTTCGTGAAACTGCTCCTGGCTGTTAAGATATGCAATGCCGAGCTCTGTAACGATACGCCCTTTGTTGCTAGCCTTTTTTAAAAAACCTCTTTGTTCCAAAGCAAAAAGCATTCGCCCCACACTGGCTTGGGATAAGTGCATTTTTTGGCTCAAAAAGAATGCCCCAACAGGCATATTACTTTCTTGTATAAGCTGCAATATTTCTAG
>CAZEYG010000020.1:2194-3462 GCA_964516575.1 uncultured Defluviitaleaceae bacterium | reverse complement strand
GATGTTTTTGTTCAGACATTACGATAACCCCACGTTTAAAACTGCATTATTTACTAGATTTCAAATAGTTTTCTAATTGTACAACAATATTGATATTTTTGCAATGTTTTACGTAGGTGAGGGCAGTGATATTAGCTTTTGTTTTATGGCCTAATACTTGGTATATTTAGTAAAATGAAAGTGCACCGGATGGTGTTGAAAAATCCAGCACCCTGTGAAGGGTAAAAAATGAGCCAGTTACCACACCAAAAAATATGTTTTTTGATTAAGCTACTAAGAGCGTGTCTAATATCCCATTTAGACATCTTCTTGGTCAATATCCGTTCTGCTTTAAAAGCGGCTCCCTCCTTGCATAATTCGTTTCATTATGTGCGTCGCTGCTTCCCCACAGATTACTGCTGACTATTATTACGAACACCATAGTTTGGCGGTCTGCACATCCTTCTGATACTTAGAATCGATATCGCTAAAATCCTTAAATGTACTGGAAAAGTCCGAATACATTGCCACTTTTACGTAAAGGTAATTCTTTGTTTTGAACCAAGGCCAGTGGATTGCTGCCTTTAACTATGTAGAGGTTCTCTGTGTTGTCGAGTATTGTGAAATTAAAACTGCCTTGAACAAGCTCTGCCATGGTTTTGATATTGTCTGTGACTGCCGTATACCCCTTATGTACGCTGCGAAGCGACCGATAGCAAGGTCATTTTGTTTTTTCAAATCGTATCTAGTTTTATGGGGAACATTATAAACATGTTAAAAATTAAAAAACGAAAACATACAAACGTTGTATTTGTGAGTTGAATTTTCGCCTAGTCTGCCCCGGCGAAAGGCAGCAACGTCAAAAAGAACCTGTTTAGTATCTCACTTTTTACAGCCTTTTGAGATAATAAACAGGTTATTTTCATTTATACGATTATACGATGGCTGGTAATTATTCTGCCATAATGTTATAAGCTTTTTATATCCAGAACCTGTGTTTAGGCTCTCAGTTTTTAACCTAGGCCAAGCTTATTGCGAATAACGCTCTCCAAACGGTGAAGCGCCTCAACTTCAAACCGTGCGTTATTGTCTAAGCGTGTTACATCGGCAGAGCGGGTGTTTAAGCTCATAGGTATACCTTCAAGCGTCATGTGGTACTTTGCGCTTACAGGGTAAATCCTCATTTCAATCATTGCTGCTTGCGTTAGGAAATCGGCAAGCATTGCGGCATTCTCAGCGTCATCGTCTTTATGGGTAAACACCCATTTATAAAGGTCAGGGTGGTAGTT
>CAZEYG010000020.1:0-2184 GCA_964516575.1 uncultured Defluviitaleaceae bacterium | reverse complement strand
GGGTTCTGCCATAATTCCATTATAACCCGCACAGCCTTGCGCTAAGCTTTCCCAGTAGGTTGCCGCATTTGCGTTAAACAGCTTAAGTGATGAGCCTTTTATTGCCTCAACCCGTTTCTTTATCAAATCAATGTTACAGCATGTATCCTTTAAAAACACTAACCCTTGACTGCTTGCGCTTCTAAGCGCCTCAATTGACACCAGCCTTTTATAGGGCAAAGGACATTCATACATGCCGAACGAAACCTCAGGAAAATGGTTCAGTATTTCAAACAAATTTTTTAGAAAGATTTCATCGCCTTCGTTATTAGGGTCCAAACGATTGCTTACTAAAACATAGGCCTGAACTCCTGTTTTCATCATAGCCTCAACTTCTATAAGCTGAGTTTTTAAATCATTCGATGTATGGCCGGATGCTACAATTTGAATGCCACTGCCCGCAGCCGCCTCCACAACAGCTTTTGCCATATCAGTTTTTTCATCGGGCGTAAGATAAGTCATTTCGCTGGATTGGCAAACGGTAAAGATACCATCGCAACCGTTTTTAATATACCACCTGCACATTTTTTCTATTGCCTTGAAATCTAATTTACCATCTTCGGTAAATGGTGTAATCATAGTGGTCCAAACGCCTTCATGCACATCAAAGGACATAAACATCCCTCCTAAATTAGTTAAATGCAAAAATACTGATTAAATGGTATTTCTACAGGCACAGAATTATCCAGTATAGCCAAAAAATATTCTAGGCAAAAACAGCACAATAGCAGGAAAATATGTAATTGCAACAAGAACTATAAGCATGGCGCCAAGTGGTGCCCAAATCTCTTTTACAACAGCCTTAAGAGGCGTACCCGAGACACTACTTGTAATAAACAAGAGCATACCAAAAGGCGGGGTTGACAAGCCAACCATCATATTAAAGACTACAACAAGCCCAAAATGCACCAAATCAATGTTCAATGCTTTTACAAGAGGAAGCACTATAGGCACAAACACCAGCTGTATAACTGAGGTGTCTATAAACATTCCTAAAAGTAAAAACACAATGTTAACAATTAAAAGAAAAACATATTTATTGTCTGTAAATGCAAGTATCATCTCGCCTAGGCGTGTTGCTATTTGTTCTTTTGCTACAATATAGGATATTGCCGTAGCGGCTCCAACCATAATAGAAACAGCGCCTGTGCTTTGAATTGTGTCAATAACTACCCCTTTAAAGGCTTTAAAATCAAGTATGCGATAGGCAAATACGGCGATGACAAGAGCATAAAACCCGGCTACAGCACCGGCTTCCGTAGGGGTCATAACACCTGTATATATTCCGAACAGCAAGATTACCGGTGTTAGTATAGCCGGAATTGCTCTTAATGAGTAAGCTAAATACTCCATCAAAACAATTTTTGCGCTGCGTGGGTAACTGCGCTTATTGGAAATAAATGCAATATAAATCATTAAAGCCATAGAAAGCAAAACTCCTGGAACCATGCCGCCCAAAAATAGTGCCCCAACGCTTGCACCTGATAGCATTGAATAAATAACCATAGGTATGCTTGGGGGAAATATAGGGCCAATTGTTGCAGAAGCGGCCGTTATAGCACAGCTAAAGCCATCATCATAACCTTCCTTTCGCATAGCTTCAATTTCCATTTTACCAAGGCCAGAGGCGTCTGCAATAGCAGAGCCTGTCATTCCTGAAAAGATTAAGGAAGCAAGAACGTTAACGTGGCCTAAGCCGCCTCTAAAGCGACCGACTATGCCCTTAGAAAAGCCAAAAATCATCTCGGTTACCTTGCCGGAATTCATAACGTTTGCAGCAAAAATAAACAGCGGAACAGCAATAACAGTATAGTTTGAATATAACATACCTAGGGTTTGCTGCGCAACCATTTTAACGTTTGCGCCGGCAACAATGAAATAAAATATACATGCGGTCATCATACCCGTAGGTATCGGTATGCGTAATACAAATACTAAAATAAGCACTAATAAAAACACAAGTAACGCCGTATTCATTACTACACAGCCTCCTTCTTTGTGGTGTTGCAGCATTCATCTATTGGATTAATTATACCTTTAAAGTCATTCACAAGGTCTATAGATGTATAAATAATAATTAATATAATAAAAATCAAATAAGGCAAATAAACCCAATTGAGTCCAATTTTAAGTATACTGCTTTTT